>NZ_JAUOPW010000010.1:0-115653 GCF_030547795.1 Colwellia sp. 5_MG-2023
AAACCCCAGAAAGCTCAGGATATACCAGCGTAAAGCAACGAGCTATATCAGCCAAAAAGGCTAAACAGCCCAAAACGTTACTGCCTTTTGTGGGTAATCCACGCAAAAGCATGCCTAAAGGTTTACCATTTGAGCTAAAAGATTACCTTGAATTAATTGAAATGACAGGTCGCTGTTTCCGTGAAGATAAAGCCGGCTATATTGAAGCAACTCAACCTGCTTTACTTAACCGCTTGAACATCAGTCCTGATAATTGGCTAACGTTAACCAAAGACTTTAGACGATTATTTCATGGCGCGGTAGGTCACAGTGATGTATTAACAGATTATTGCGAGCACAGTGGATTGAAGCGACGAACCAATGTTAATTGTTGTGATAAACTTCTAGCGTAACCATTTAACAATAACCCTAACCATAATAACCACCTACCTATATCACGGTTAAACTTTCGCACGTCTAAAAATCGGTATTTCTCTTATTTATTTGATAATTTCGTCAAATGATTCTCATCAGGGCTGATAAATAATTATTGTGCTTATTTTTAGTCGCTATTTCATCTGTGTTTTTTATAAGCGAGTGTCCTTCTAATTCCAAGTGTCCTTCTAATTCCTCCTTCTAATTCCGTAAGTGGGAATTGTAGAAATTAAGCGTCCATATATGTCCTTCTAATCCTCCATTATTGAAGCGATTCAATAAGCCGTTACCAGGTAAGTGTTTGCTCCCTCTCTCCTTAAACATCAATAATATATAGTACATTAACTTAAAGCTGTGTAATAATACCAATGATAACTATTACTATTGGCGTTTGTCGTTGATGAATGTCTCAACATATTTAGGAACAAGAATGAAATTTCAATTAGGCTATCTTGCTGTTTTAGTAGCTCTTTCTAGTAATGCACAAGAAACAAACAATCTAGCAAAGGATGATGTCTCCGATATAGAGAAAATTACAGTCACGGGTACAAATCAGAAAAGATATATAGTTGAAAATACAGATAGTTTAACTGGCTTTCCAGTCGATTTTTTAGACATGCCAAGAGTTGTAAATATTGTTCCTGAACAAGTTATTTTAGACCAAAAGATTACCGATCTAAGTGAAGCTTTGCGTAACAGCCCGGGTATTTCTTTGGGAGACGGCTTTGGTGGCACCAATGATGATTTCCTTATTCGTGGGTTTAGGCGTAATACTGTTTATCGAAACGGATTTAGAAGAGCTACAAACTTTAAAACCAATTTATCCAATATTGAATATACACAAGTTGTGCGAGGTCCTGCTTCTATTACTTATGGACAAGTAGAGCCGGGTGGGTTAGTAGATGTTATTACTAAAAAACCTTTATTTGAATCACGCATTTCAGGTGAAGCAAGGCTGGGTTCATTCGATGATAAATTTTTCTTATTTGATGTATCTCAATCAATCTCTGAACGTGTTGGTGTTCGAGTAGTTGCTTCAACTCAAGACGCTGAATCATTTCGAGATTTCACTGATATTTCTAGAGATACCATTTCAATCTCAAGTGTAATCGACTTTACTAAATCAACATCATTAGATTTATCTTACGAATATCGAGATGAAAGTCGTCCGTTAGATAGGGGAACTATTACCGTACCTACAGCAAATGGTAGAGAAGTAATAAATGAGTTACTTGATATTCCTAACTCTCGTCGTTTTGGTGAAGAGTATGAAATATTCGAAAGCAAATTTAATTTTGCAGAAGCGACCTTAAATCATGAGTTTAATGATAATTGGACGCTTAAAGTTAGCGGTGCTATTGAGAGTAGTTCTGCCAATGATCTACAAGCAAGACCTGTAGCTCTTGCCATTTTTGACGCGGATGGCCCAATTACTGAAGATGGCTATATTATTTTTCAAGACCCTAGTGAAATTGCAACAATATTAGGAACGGCAACCACACGAACTATATTTGATGACCCAACTGATCAAGTTTTTCTGCTTAGACGTACAGATGGCAGTCAAGAGCAAGATGTAGAGGTATTTTATGCTAATCTATTACTTACAGGTGAAGTAAAGTTGGGTAATACAAATCATCGACTAGCAACGGGCGCCGACTATAGATATGGTGATACAACACGATATTTTGTTGATACGCCTTATACGAATGGTGTATCTGAAGCAATAGGTGGGGATGGTGCTTTATTTAACGTGAGTAATCCTATTTATGGAAATTTAGTTGATAGTTTGAGTATTGAAGGTGTTCCACTCATTACGGTTATTGAAAAAAATACAGGTGTATTTGTTAACGATTATATCGAAGTTACGGATAAATTTAATATTTTAGCCGGTCTACGATATGACTCTTTTGAGATAGGCGGAGACTTACCAGTAGATGAGGCAGACCAATTTTCGCCACAATTAGCTGCGAATTATAACTTAACAGAAACAATGTCTATGTTTGTTAGTTATTCTACAGCCTTTGAACCAAATACAGCAACCAACACCCTTACAGGGAAAACTGAAGCTTTTGACCCTGAAGATTCAACCCAATATGAATTAGGCTTTAAAGCCGAGTTTTTCGACGGTAATTTGCAAACAAGTATTGCCATCTATGACATTGACAAAAACAATATATTGAGTGCGGATGAAAATGATCTACCTATTCTAATTGAGGGGCAAAGCTCTCAAGGTGGAGAGATTTCAATATCTGGACAACCTACAGAAGGAATGAATATCATTGCTGGTTATGCCTACGTTGATGCTGAAATAGGCACAGGTAATAATAGCAGTAACCGACCAAGAAATGTTGCTGAAAATACATTTAATTTATGGACATCTTACGAAGTACAAGGTGGTACATTCGAAGGGCTGGGATTAGGAGCGGGAGCATTCTATGTTGGTGATCGTTATGGTGATGACAACAACAGCTATAAATTAGATGCTTACACGGTTGTTGATTTATCCGCTTGGTATACATTAAATGTAAAAAAACTTGGTGCTAACGATACGTTACGTTTTCAATTAGCACTTAAAAATGTACTCGATGAAGAATATTATTCTGCTAGTGGCGGTGATTTACGTATTAGCATTGGTTCTCCTAGAACAGTATTTGGCTCTGTCTCTTTCGATTTTTAATCTATTGTAGTAGAACACGATAAAATGCCAGCTCAGAAATTTTTCTAGGTTGGCATTTTTATTTGTAAGTACTTAATTAGTGGCCTAGTTAATAATATTCTCAACTTATATTGTGCCCCTTGCCTAAGACCAAAAATATATTTTAGTGACCTATAGACGAGAAAGATGAAATGACACAAAAAAAACGAGGTTTAAAAAAGCTTTATAATCTACATGCTTGGGTAGGTTTTCAGTTAGCTTTTATTATGTTTATCGTGTTGGCCACGGGTACTATTGCTACTTTTTCTAATGAAATTGACTGGCTTATTTTCCCTGAACTACGATCAAGTCAGAAACCTGCAGAAGCAGCTGATGCAATGCAAGTTGATGATTGGGTCGGTATATACCAATCAATTATCACGGCGTACCCAGATAGTCCTATTACATCAATGACTAAACTTGACTCTGAATACCTGACATTTAGAGTAGTAGTAAAGGATGACTCACTTCACAACCGATTTGTTCAAGTTGATCCTTGGACATATGAAGTTAAAGGTGATATTCCTCGCTTAACAGTACAGCGATTTTTCCGAGATTTTCATCGATACTTATTTATGCCAGCATTTCCTGGGTTACTCATAGTCGGCCCTTTATCTATAGTGCTTTTTATTTCTATATACACAGGAATTAAAACGACCAAAAACTGGCGTAAAGCATTATGGCGTGTGCGAGTAAAACAAGGAAAACGCATCCTATTAAGTGATTTACATAAATTCTTAGGTTTATGGGGATTATGGTTTACCACTTTGATGGCAATTACAGGCGGTTGGTATTTATACGAGTTTGGAAATGCTGTGGCTGGTGTTAGATTTGAATCTAAGCCACCTGTTGTTCAAGAAAAAAACGCTGATGTTTCTGGGATGTTAGACATCAATGAATTTAGAAGTATTGTCACTTCAGCGCAAAATACTCATAGTGACTGGGAAATGACAGCCTTTTATAATTCCTTTTCTGCAGACCAACCTCTGCAATTTAGAGGTGTTAGTAATAGTAATCCTATAATACGTAATAGAGCACATAGAGTATTTTTAGATCCTCATACTCATAACGTCATCGGGGCTTGGTCACCTAAAAATATTAGTATGCATGCTTATATCAATGAATATGCAGACCCTTTACATTTTGGTGATTTCGGAGGTTTTTGGTTAAAACTTATTTGGTTTATATTTGGTGTCGCTTTAACAATGATGTCTTATACTGGGGTAAAAATGACCTGGGCACGGACAAAATCTTCCGCACTAACGCGTACGCAAAAAATCACACTGCCTGTGTTTATTTTATCTTTAATTGCTTTTGTGTATTGGTTATTAATATTTATTTAAGCTTTGAAAGGTAAGAAACCATACTCTAAAAAAAGGACAGTCGCTCAAATTTTATAAGCGAGAGAAATTAATTAGAAATTAATTAGGACAGTCGCTCAAACCTTATAAGCGAGGTCCTTGCTAATTTTGAATAGGCTACATAAAGTACTAGAGTGAACCTACTTATTCATGAAGGTTTTTGTCATAAATTTAACGATATACTGAGCAATTTCTACGGATTTTTCTTCTACACTAAAATGTCCTGAATCTAATAAATGTAATTCTGCATTGGGTACATCTTTTAAATAGGCTGTTGCACCTGCAGCAATAAAAGCCGGATCTTTTTTACCCCACACAATTAACGTTGGTGGCTTCTTCTGTCTTAAGTAAGCTTGCCATTTAGGATAATCTAGCAAGTTATTATAATAATCTTGTAAAAGTTGAACCTGAATAAGCCGATCTTTTTTTGTTTGCAAAAAATGTAAATCATGCGTCCAACTGTCAGGGCTCATTATTTCGATATTACCCTGAACATCCCGTAAATATTGCTTATTGATAATTGCTTGCTCTGAAGTAAACGAATAAATTTTAGCTGCGTGGGCTGGTGACTTATCTTGATTGGCTTGTTTAAAAAACAGCTGTCTTGCTTCTGTTAAGCCCTCTAAATAAGCATTACCATTTTGAACAATAAGAGCTTCTAATTTATTCGGATTATTCAGTAGCATTCTATAACCAACGGGAGCACCAAAATCTTGAATGTATAAGGAATATTTCTCAATGTTTAGCTGGGTAAGTAATCCTTCGACATTTTTGGCTAAAATGTCGAAGGTATAGGGGTGTTGAGCTGGATCTGGCTTTTCGCTGTAGCCTGAGCCTAAGTAATCGGGTGCAATAACGTGATACCGTCCAGACAATAACGGAATTAGCTCTCGATAAGTATGCGATGAAGAAGGATAACCATGTAACAGAACAATCGTTTGTTTATGTTGCTCTCCAGCTTCCCGATAAAAAATACGTTTGCCATCAACCGTTAGGTATCGATATGACGTTTTTGATGGCCAAACGGCATTCACCCCTGACTCTGTCTCACTCAGTGCGTGTGCGTGATTAGACAGCATGGAAATGCCTAAGATAAGTGCCAGCATTAAAGTGGATATAGAATTATAATGTTGAGATCTAAATATACTGTTTGCATAGTAATTAATAAAAAAGTTAGTCAATGTCCTAAATACCTAAAATAAATAATGGGCTAATTATAAAGACCTACTAACTTAACTTTTCATTACAAAGTTTGGCCATTTTCTATTATTTAACTAACTTAGTTAGCCGAAGTTAGTTAACCTAGGATAGTCGTTTAAATTTGTCCCTTAAATTTATTTGATTTAATGCTATTGATAAAACAACTAAGTACATTTAAAGCAAATAAGGTTAACCGCATACAATTTAAGATGAATACCTTCGCTAGCCATTTATTTATAGGTAGATACTTGTTAATGTGGTTTTAATTAAAAAAGATATCTTTATTAAGCAAAACTTATCTTTTTTGTACGCATTCACACTCTAGCTCGAGATGACTATGAAAAAAACAATCGTATCTACTTTTTTATTATCAAGTATTTTAATGGCCTGTACGGGGACGAACTCTACTGTTGAGAAAACAGCAGCTGAAGCTAAACTAGCAGTAATGTCAGCAGCGGAAAATGCGAGTGATGTTGAGCAATCTAAAGCATTATTGTTGGCAAAATGGGAAGGTCCTTATCAAGGTGTACCAGCATTTGATAAAGTTTCATTAGCCGGTTTAATTCCAGCAATGGAAGAAGCGATGAAAATCAACCTGGCTGAAATTGACGCGATTGCCAATAATCCACAAGCACCAACATTTGAAAATACGATCGTTGCGATGGAAAGAACGGGTAAAGACTTAGCTCGAGTCTTCACCTACTATGGTATTTGGCGTTCAAATGAATCTTCACCGGAATTCCGTGAAATTCAAGCTAAAATGGCACCAACACTTTCTGCCTTTTTCTCTAAAATAAATCAAAATGAAGCTCTTTTTGCACGCGTTCAAGCAGTTCATAATAGTGATGAAGTTAAAAGTTTAACGCCAGAGCAGCAACGTTTAGTACACCTAACTTACAACGGTTTTTCTCGAAATGGCGCTACGTTAGATGGTGATGCAAAGAAACGTTATGCAGAAATCAATCAAAAGTTAGCAGAATTACATACAAAATTTGGTGATAATGTTTTAGCCGATGAAGAAAACTATGTATTGTATTTAACTAAAGACCAGTTAGGTGGCTTATCTGAGTCTCTTATCAGTAGTGCCGCTTCGGCAGCTGAAGCACGCGATCATAAAGGTAAATATGCCATTACGAATACTCGTTCATCAATGGATCCGTTCCTAACCTATTCAACTGAGCGTGAGCTTCGTCAGAAAGTATGGGAAAGCTATTATAATCGCGGTAATAATGGCGATGAATTTGACAATAACGCGATTATTGCTGAAATTTTACAGCTTCGTCATGAACGTGTCGGTTTACTTGGCTATAAAAACTATGCGTCTTGGCGTTTAGAAGATCGTATGGCTAAATCGCCAGACAATGCCATTAAACTAATGGAAAGTGTATGGCCTGCAGCAATTGCACGTGTTGATGAAGAAGTTGAGGACATGTTAGTTATTGGTAAAGCAGAAGATGGTATTGAAAAAATTGAACCATGGGATTACCGCTTCTATGCTGAAAAAGTACGTAAAGCTAAGTACGATTTAGATTCATCTGAGGTGAAAGAGTATCTGCAATTGAATAAATTACGTGAAGCTATGTTCTACGTAGCAGGCCGTTTATTTAATTTTGAGTTTACCGAAATCAAAGATGGCTCTGTGCCAGTCTTTAATGATGATGTTCGTGTTTGGGAAGTTACCGATAAAACATCTAATGAGCATATTGGTTTATGGTATTTAGACCCATTTGCACGTAAAGGGAAACGTTCAGGCGCGTGGGCAACAACCTACCGTAGCTATACTACCTTTGATGGTAAAACCAATGTATTGTCTTCGAATAACTCTAACTTCACTAAAGGTGTTGATGGCGAACCGACATTAATTTCATGGTCTGATGCAGAAACTTACTTCCATGAATTTGGTCATGCATTACATTTCTTGTCAGCAAAAGTAGCCTACCCAACGTTGAATGGTGGCGTTCGAGATTACACTGAATTTCAATCTCAGCTGTTAGAGCACTGGTTAGCAACGGATGAAGTAATCAACAATTACCTGGTACATTACAAAACAGGTAAGCCGATGCCAAAAGAGTTGATTACAAAAATTAAACAAGCTGCGAAGTTTAACGAAGGCTTTAAAACAACTGAATACTTAGCGTCAGCGTTAGTTGATATGAAATTCCATACAGTTGACCCTACCGGTATAGACGCACAAAAATTTGAGCGTGATACCTTAGCTGCGTTAAATATGCCTGAATCTATGGTGATGCGTCATCGTTCAACCCAATTTGGTCATATATTTAGTTCAGAAGGTTATGCTTCAAGCTATTACGGTTATATGTGGGCAGAAGTATTAACGGCTGATGCGGCTGAAGCTTTTGAGCAATCACCAGGTGGTTTTTACGATAAAGATGTAGCGGCTAAACTTGTTGAGCATTTATTTAGTGTTCGTAACGCAGTAGATCCAGCAGAAGCTTACCGTGCCTTTAGAGGCCGTGACGCTGATGTAAAAGCATTAATGCGTGACCGTGGTTTTCCTGTTACCAAATAACCGGAGCTAGGTTTAAACAACTTAAGCTCGGCTTAAATAAAAATTAAGTGTTAAGTCTTGATTTAAAAACTCGCTTCGGCGAGTTTTTTGTTTTTGCTTGCTTGTATTTGGCAGATTATTTGGCAGATGATTTAGCGATACACATGTCATCATTTTTTGATTTAGCTAAAATTTGTTAGACTAGTACTTACTTGAATAATTAAGATGGTTAACAACATTTTTATGAAAAATTTATTGGCGTTATCACTCATCATATCTTTTACCGTATTACTCAGCGCTTGCTCAGTTAGCCAAGAAAATTCCCCTTGGTTATTAATTGACAACTTTGAGCAGCAAACCTTAAGCGGCTGGCAGAATGCGGATACGCAAAATAATACTAAGCCTTATGTTGCTAAGCCGCAAATAACAGAAATTCGTCTTGATAATGATACGATGAACAATAACCATTATCTGATTAAAAAACCGGCCAAAGATGGCGTTATCGGAAACCGTAAGGCGCTTAGTATTAAAACATTACCTGAGCCTGTGGCAGTAGGAGAAACTTATACTTTTTATACCCGTATTCTGGTAGAAAGCTTTCCTAATAACCATGCTTTTGGCATTAGTAACCTAACTCCAGAAGAGGTTAAAGATGCAGGCTATAATGCATTTGAGCCGACATTAAGAGTTACTGATAAATTTGAGTCTAATGGCTTTAAAAATGATGGTACTTTAATGGTGAAAATTGACAGCGATAACAAGTATCGTCAGTACAGTAATGTTCAAAATTTTCGTGATGGTCGTTCAGCCAATCCTATGCAAACGAATGTTTGGTATCAAATTTGGTATGTCGTTAATAACAGCCGAACTGATCAAGGAGGACAATCTTATGATGTCTATTTGCAAGGCGGCGAATTTACAAAACAAACCTTAGTCTATAAAAATGCCGCGTTTAGAATGAAAAGAGAGCAGGCCTTAATCACTTTTTTTGCTAATAGTAATACTGGTTCACATAAAAAGCCTTATGGTAATGGCGGCTTGGCTTATGACGACATTTATATGAGTAAAGGTATTAATTTAACGAATCCTACAAAATGATAGGCAGTGTCTTACATGGCTTGTCCTCGTTACTTTGCAATTCATTAATGTGAATTACAGAGTAGCGCTAAGCAGTTAACATTAACTACAGGCTTTAATCAGGCAGTTTTTTACCGTGTCGCCAAAACTTCTTCCACCGAGAAAAAATATTCTTAGGTAAGTAGCTGTGGTTATTACGTTTTATTCGTTTATAAATGTGCCATTGTTTTGGTATTAAATGAATAACAATATTTAAGTAATTTGGAATATGAAAATAGATTATTTCGTGATCTGAAGATAGCTCTTTTAATAACGTTAATAATAAATTAACTTCGTAATCAGTGGCGTCAGGTAAATTGATAGACAAACACGTGTTAGGCGTTATATTCGCCGTTAAATGCTCTAATTGATCGACCGTATTATTGTAACTTTGAATTTCTTGCTGATAAACATCACAAACATACCAATCATAATCACGAGTATTCTCTTGTAGCCATTTTTTACTATCGTTGTACACTAAGTTAGCTTGGTTATTTTGCGGATTAAAATATTGATTAAAGCAATCTATTACTGTGCTGCTATGCTCAATACTCTGTAGGTTAATGTTGTTTGATATGTGGTGAATAAAGCGCTGAATATTACCGCCACCTAAACCAAGTTCAATCATGCTGTTAGGTTTAAAAAACAATAACGGTAACATCATTGCTGTTTGGTGAGGCAGGGTTAATTTCCAAGGTTTACGCTTAAGCATGACGCTTTGAATCACTTGCTCGCTATGCTCATTGCTACAGCCAAAAGCAAGCCAACGATAGTGTTCATTCTCGTTTACTGATATAGCTTCTTTGTCTTGACTCAAATAAGTTAATTTTCCTTGTGCAACGTGCTTTGCTAATTGCATAATTCTCCAATGGGTTAATGAAAAGAACAACTATTACTAAAATAAATAATAAGGATAGACAATGTACACCTTAAGAGCACCTATTACAGCAGCGGAGTTTTCGCAATATTATCATTTACGGTGGAAAATATTAAGGAAACCATGGCAGCAAGTGCTTGGAAGTGAGCAAGATGCACATGAAAAATACGGTATTCATCGAATGATTATTGATGACCAAGATAATGTGCTGGCTGTTGGGCGCTTAGAAAGAGTTACTGAAAAGCAGGGACAAATTCGCTTTATGGCTGTTGATGATAATTCTCAGGGGCTAGGATTAGGTCAACAAATAGTTAACAACCTAGAAGCGCAAGCTAGCCAATTAGGTATGAGTGAAATAACGTTAAATGCTAGAGAAAGCGCGATCAAATTTTATCAAAAACTAGGTTATCAATTACAAGACTATTCCCATACACTTTTTGCAGATGTTAAGCATTATACTATGGTTAAAAATTTAGTCGCTGCAACTCAACATAAAGTAGCAGAAGCAGAGGCTTTACAAGCTATTTGGCATAAAACCATTCCGTTAAGTAAAGCGATGGATTTACAAATAAGCTATTACGATGGCACTAAATTAATCACAATTTGTAATGCCGATTTTAATCAGAACTTACATCACACAATGTTTGCTGGCAGTATTTATACCTTAGCAACTTTAACTGGGTGGGGCTGGGTTTATTTGGCGCTACAAGAGCAACAACAAAACAATGCTCATCTAAACGGCGATATTGTTTTGGCTGAGGCTAATATTCGTTATCATTCTCCTATTAAAGAGTTAGCCTACGGACAAGTAGTGGAACAAGACGTTTCAGGACAATTTGATAATTTGTTACAAGGTAAAAAAGCGCGTATTAATCTCGTAGCAAAGGTCTATTGTGGTGAGAATATTGCTGCTACATTTACTGGTAGTTACTTTATTTTGCCAACATGTAAACAAGAAAAGGAAATACAATGAAAATTCAATATTTATGGGTAATATTTACCTGCATGAGTTTTGTTGCACAAGCGCAGCATGCTAAAGAAGAACAAGCTATCGATAAGGTATTAAGCGAGTTTCATCAAGCTGCAGCCGATGCAAATGCTAAACTATATTTAAATCTACTGACTGATGACGCTATATTTTTAGGTACAGACGCTACCGAGCGTTGGACAAAAACGCAATTTACTGATTTTGTTTTACCGTATTTTAATCAAGGAAAAGGCTGGGTATATATAGCTAAAGAAAGAAATGTTAGTCTGTTAAGTCAGCATAAAGTCGCTTTTTTTGATGAGGTTTTAGAAAACAAAAAATATGGCTATTGTCGAGGATCGGGCGTATTAGTCCAAACAGATCAGGGCTGGAAAATAAGTCAGTATAATTTAACTTTGTTAGTGCCAAACGATATTGTTGAGCAGGTAACTGAAACAATCAAAACTTATCAGAAAACACAATAATGGTTAAAGATATGAATGAATTTAACAGTAAATATTCTGTTGGCATTATTGGTTGTGGTTGGTTAGGGAAAGCGTTAGCGCAAATGTTAATTAAGCAAAACATTACAGTGCTGGCGACAAGTAGTAAGCAAGAAAATGTTGATAAGTTAAATCTGCAATCCATTAATACTCAGCAATTAGTCCTACCTACAGATGCAGCAATACTTGCTCGCCATGACGTGTTTACCATGCAAAGCTTGGTTATTGCCATTACCCCACAGCTTAGGCAAGGGCGAGTAGATTACGCTGAAAAAATAGCTCAACTAGTGAATACGGCACAACAAGTTGGTGTGGTTGAGCGTATTATTCTATTATCGAGTACGGCAGTTTATGACGGATTAGACGGTGACGTTGATGAAGATAGCGTACTTAATTTAACAATAGAAAAAGTAAAAATATTGAACGCGGCTGAGCAAGCAGTATTAAGCTTTTCTAAGCACCAGCCTGCATCAGCAGCTAAGCAAGGAATTGTGCTGAGATTGGCAGGCTTAGTTGGTCCAGATCGTCATCCAGGTAAATTTATTTTAGCGAATAAAATGTTAAGCAATGCTATGGCTCCGGTTAATTTAATCCATCAACAAGACGCTGTTGGCCTAATTGCAGCATTGCTAGAGCAGACCGTTGCACCAGCTATTTTTACGGGAGTTAGTGATACACATGTTACTAAAGCAGAATATTATCAAGTGGCGGCAAAATCATTAGGTTTAAAGCCACCTGCTGTTGAACAAGAAAATAAAAACGAAGCGACTAAAATGGTGTTGGGTGATAAAACTCAACGCGCTTTAGGCTATCAATTTTTCTACCCAGATTTACTTGCTTGGTTGAATACTTAAGTGAACAAGTAAGCTGAAACTCGCATCTTTAAATGGATTAAGTATAATGGCGTTAATCATCTGTTATTGGCTTATCGTTTGAAATTATTTTCTAAAACCTTTCTTGAACGCCATCGTTTAAAATTATTGTTTGTTCTTATTTGGTTACATATATCAGTGCTGGATTTAGTTTTTTTTACTTATCGTGGGCCAGTTTTTTTGTGGAAAGAAAACACTCAGCTTCTTACCATATTCGTTCACTTATTTATTACCACAGCTACGACATTTGTGTGTTGGCTAATAAGTAACTATATCAAGAATAAGTCTAAAGGGAATTTGAATGTTAAGCCCGACGACTATGTAAATAATATAACCAAGAAGACTAAGTAACTATGCGAGTTGTGTTAGCACCTATGGAAGGTGTTCTTGATCATTTAATGCGTGAATTACTGACTAAGGTTGGTGGTTACGATTTATGTATTACTGAGTTTATACGCGTAGTTGATCAGGTTATTTCAGAAAAAGCTTTTTTGCGTTATTGTCCTGAACTAAATAATGCGAACGTTTATGGCTCTACTACCCAAGCAGGAACGCCTGTACGTGTACAATTATTAGGCCAAAACCCGACATGTATGGCTGATAATGCTGCTAAAGTAATTGAACTTGGCTCACATGGTGTCGATATTAATTTTGGTTGTCCTTCCAAGATGGTGAATAACAACCGTGGTGGCGCAATATTATTAAAAGATCCCGAAAATCTTTATCAAATCGTTAGTGCTATTAGAAAATCGGTTCCTGAAGAAACTATTGTAAGTGCTAAAATCCGCCTTGGTTATGAAGATAAAAGCCTAGCGATAGAAAATGCCCAAGCTGTTGAAGCCGCTGGCGCCAATGAACTAACAGTACATGCTAGAACAAAAGTAGAAGGCTATCGACCACCTGCACACTGGGAATGGATTGGTAAAATAAAACAAAGCATTAATATTCCTGTAATTGCTAATGGTGATATTTTTAGCCTAAATGACGCGATAAAGTGCCGAGAAGTATCAGGCTGTCAGGATATAATGGTAGGTCGCGGTGCTTTAATGATGCCTAATTTAGCGCAAGTTATTAAAGAACAAGCTAATGTTATGCCATGGTCTGAAGTACAAAAGTTACTGGTTGATTATACGCGTTGTGAAACCTACGGTGATAAAAGCAAATATTACCCGAACCGAATTAAACAATGGCTTAAATACTTAAAGTTAGAATACACAGAAGCTGATACTTTATTTCAAGAAGTTCGTACCCTTAAAACAGCACAAGCGATAATAGATACACTTTCATGTAACTAATCGCTTGCTGATTTATTTCCCGCTTTGTCGCTAAGCTCATGATTAATTAATCATGAGCTTAGCGTCTTCGGTAAAGAATACCAATGATAAGATTATTTAACCTGAACTCAGGTTATTTAGAAACTTGGCAGTAACTGCTCAGGCATAAATTGGTTTAAGTCACCCTCACTGATAATTCCAGACGCTTCAACAATATCAGGGGCAAAGTATCTGTCTTGATCATAAAAGCTCACGGTTTTACGTAACATGGCTTTAGCTTGCTCAATTATTGCAGACCCTTTAAGTGGTGCTCTAAAATCTAATCCTTGCACGGCAGCTAAGTACTCAACAGCAAGCACTCCATTCGTATTTTCGCTCATATCCGCTAAACGACGCCCAGCAAAACAAGCCATAGACACATGATCTTCTTGGTTTGCCGATGTTGGTAAACTATCGACAGAAGCAGGGTGCGCTAAGGTTTTATTTTCTGATGCTAATGCAGCAGCTGTCACTTGTGCAATCATAAAGCCAGAGTTTACGCCGCCATTATCGACTAAGAATGGTGGTAACTTGCTTAAGCTTGAATCAATTAATAGGGCCATTCTACGTTCAGACAATGAGCCGATTTCGGCAATTGCTAAGGCTAAATTGTCAGCAGCCATCGCAACAGGTTCGGCGTGGAAGTTACCAGCGGAAATAAAGTCACCTTCGTTAGCAAAAACTAAAGGGTTATCGGTAACGCCATTGGCTTCTACGTGAAGTACTTCTGCTGCTTGACGAATTTGCGTTAAACAAGCACCCATAACTTGTGGTTGGCAGCGTAATGAATAAGGGTCTTGCACTTTTTCACAATCAATATGTGATTGTGATATTTCAGAGCTATCCGTTAATATTGCACGATAAGCCATTGCCGCATCAATTTGCCCTTTTTGACCACGAACAAAATGCACACGATGATCAAACGGTGCACGAGAGCCTAGCGCAGCCTCGACTGAAATTGCCCCAATAACGGTACCGGCAGCGTATAAGTCTTCGGCATGAAATAAACCTTCAAGAGAGAAGGCTGTTGAAGCTTGTGTACCATTAAGTAGTGCTAAACCTTCTTTGGCAGCTAATGTAATCGGTTCAAGACCTGCAATTTTTAATCCTTCTGTTGCTGGAATTACTTGGTCTTGGTATGACATTTCGCCTTCACCTAATAAAGGTAAAACCATGTGTGCAAGTGGCGCTAAGTCGCCCGAAGCGCCAACAGAGCCTTTTTTAGGTACACAGGGGTAAACTTGTGCGTTTAGTAAAGTAATTAATGCCTGAATGACTTCTAAACGAATACCGGAATAGCCACGAGACAATGAATTGATTTTTAATACCATCATTAATCTTACGGTAGTATCTTCCATGTATTCACCAAAACCTGCTGAATGTGAAAGTACAATAGAGCGTTGTAATAGCTCCAATTCTTCGTTTTTAATACGGGTACTTGCTAACAAACCAAAACCAGTATTAATACCATAAACGACACGATTATCTTTAATGACTTGTTGAACGGCTTCAGCACTTTTATTTATTTCATTAAAAGCACTTTCATCTAATTTATAGTGTATGCCGTCGTAACGACTCACACTGCGTAATTGTGCTAGTGTGAGTTGGCCAGGGATAATATTTAACTCAGTGATTGGGTTCATTTTATTTCTCATTGATCATTGGTAAGTCTAAGCCTTGCTCTTTGGCACAATTTATAGCGATATCGTAACCTGCATCTGCATGACGCATCACACCTGTTGCTGGGTCATTCCACAACACACGACCAATACGTTTGGCAGCGTCATCAGTGCCATCAGCGACAATAACCACTCCAGAATGTTGACTAAAGCCCATACCAACACCACCACCGTGATGTATGCTAACCCAAGTTGCACCACCAGAGGTTGACAATAAAGCGTTAAGTAGTGGCCAATCGGAAACAGCATCCGAGCCATCTAACATGCTTTCCGTTTCACGATTTGGTGAAGCGACTGAGCCAGAATCTAAATGATCACGACCAATAACAACAGGGGCTGAAAGCTCGCCAGTGTTAACCATTTCGTTAAATGCTAAGGCTAAACGTGCTCTATCTTTTAAACCAACCCAACAGATTCGAGCAGGCAAACCTTGAAAGTCGATACGTTCGCGCGCCATATCTAACCAGTTATGTAAATGTGGGTTGTCAGGAATAAGTTCTTTTACCTTGGCATCTGTTTTATAGATATCTTCAGGATCACCAGAAAGGGCAACCCAACGGAAAGGTCCAATACCTTCACAGAATAATGGGCGAACATAAGCAGGCACAAAACCTGGGAAATCAAATGCGTTGGCTACACCTTCTTCTAACGCCATTTGACGAATATTGTTGCCATAATCTGTTGTTGCCGCACCTGCAGCTTGCAAATCAAGCATCGCTTGTACTTGCACAGCCATCGACTTTTTAGCGGCTTTAACTACTGCAGCTTCATCGGTTAAACGCATTTCAGCGGCATGTTCCATGCTCCAACCTTGAGGTAAATAACCATTAAGGGGATCATGAGCTGAAGTTTGGTCGGTAACAACATCAGGTGTTACACCACGTTTTACTAGTTCAGTAAAAATATCTGCGGCATTACCTAATAGGCCAACTGAAATAGCTTCACCTTTTGCGTTGGCTTCATTAATAATGGTTAGTGCTTGATCTAAAGTTTTGGCTTTTTTGTCAACATATCGGGTTTTTATACGAAAATCGATGCGTGTTTCGTCACATTCAACTACTAAAGCTGAAAAACCTGCCATAGTTGCTGCCAGTGGTTGCGCACCACCCATACCGCCTAAACCACCGGTTAATACCCACTTGCCTTTAGCGCTACCGCCAAAGTGTTGCTTTGCCATAGCAACGAAGGTTTCATAAGTACCTTGAACAATACCTTGCGAGCCAATGTAAATCCAAGATCCGGCTGTCATTTGGCCGTACATCATTAGGCCTTTCTTATCTAATTCATTAAAATGTTCCCAGTTAGCCCAATTCGGTACTAGGTTTGAATTAGCAATTAATACACGTGGTGCATTTTCGTGGGTTTTGAATACACCTACAGGTTTTCCTGATTGCACCATTAAAGTTTCATCATTTTCAAGGCGATTCAGTACTTCAATAATTTTGTCGTAACATGCCCAATTACGTGCTGCTCTACCGATACCACCATAAACAACTAATGATTGCGGATGTTCAGCAACATCTGGATCTAAGTTATTCATTAACATGCGTTTTGCCGCTTCTGTTAACCAACTTTTTGTCGTGATTCTAGTACCACGATCAGCGCGAATTATTCTTGAGGTATCAAGGCGTAAGTCAGTTTTGGTTGTGTTAGTTGTATTAATAGTCATGTTATCTCTTTATTACTTTGAATCGCTTTATAATTAGGATTAAAACTTGAGGTGGCTACCTAGTCGGTATTTATTGCCCGGTGTTGTTAATATGGCTAAACTCACCACGCCTTTACTTGACCAAGTTCTGCGTTTTACTTGCAAGCAAGGGATGTGGTTATCTATGTCGAGCAACTGGCAAACATCATCCGTTGCTAAAATAGCTTCAACTTCGTGAGTTGCTTCCGTTAATGGTGCAACATCCGACAAATATTCGTGAGGTGTAATATGAGTAAAGTCTTGCAATAAATATTCAGGTACTAAACTAGCATTAACGTAACGTTGTTCTAATTGAATCGGTTGATTATTTTCGAAATGTAAAACTTGAGAAAAGAACACTTGTTCATTGTTTTTTAAATTTAATAAAATAGTGACTTCTTTAGTCACGGCTACAGGTTCAAGTTTAAGCTGTTGTGCATGATGTTTATGACCACGCTCGTTTATTTCGTCACTAATATTACGAATTTCTAACAGGGATGATTGTGATTTAAAAGTCGCCACAAAGGTGCCTGAGCCTTGGGCGCGAACAAGGATCCCTTGTTCAGTTAATTCTTGTAGCGCTCTACGAGCAGTCATACGACTTACATCAAATTGTTGTGTAAGTTCATTTTCTGAGGGAACTTTATAATGCTGAGGCCATTGTCCTGATTCTATTTTATGGCAGATATGTTTTTTTATAACACTATATTTAGCTGGTTTTTTATTGTTTTTTGATTTTGTCTCGCCCATGATATCGCCAATCGATTTTAAGTATGATTTACCTTATATATACGTTCTCATAATTCCTCTTTTAAAGCAATAGTTGTATATACAACTATTGCTAATTTACTTTTTCTCGGCTAGAGTTATTCGCAATTAATGCGTAAATTTTTGGTGATTATTAATGACTCTTTCTTCAACAGCAACGAATTCAGCAGTAACAAATAGCTTAGAAACTAATCCGAGTAAATGGCAAACACTGTGGCTTAATGTCAATTTAGCGACTATGGCCTGTGACCATGAAAGCAATGGCGCTCAAAGTAATGCTAAGAATAACTATGGTGAAATCCTTGATGGAGCGTTAGCAATTAGTCATGGCAAAATTGTATGGTTGGGCAAGGCAGACGATTTACCTCATTATAATAAAAATGATGTTAAAGTGATTGACGGGCAAGGGCAGTGGTTAACGCCGGGCTTAATTGACTGCCATACTCACCTTGTTTATGGAGGAAATCGTGCCAATGAATTTGAAATGCGTTTACAAGGAAAAAGTTATCAAGAAATAGCAGAGGCTGGTGGCGGTATTATTTCCACAGTTAAAGCCACTAGAGCCGCCACTGAAGCGGAATTGCTGGCGAGTGCACTACCAAGGTTAACTGCACTTCATCAACAAGGGGTCACAACTGTTGAGATTAAGTCAGGTTATGGTTTGGATCTTATTAATGAAGTGAAAATGTTAAAAGTAGCCGGACAATTAGAGAAAACTTTACCTATAACGGTTAAGCGTACTTTTTTAGGAGCCCATGCTTTACCAGCAGAGTATAAGGATAATGCCGATGGTTATATTGATTTAGTGTGTGATGAAATGCTCCCTATTATTGCAGAACAAAAACTAGCAGATTCGGTAGATGTTTTTTGTGAGAGTATTGGGTTCAACCTTACGCAAACAGAAAAAGTATTTAATGCTGCAAAAAAGCATGGATTATCAATAAAAGCTCATGCCGAGCAATTATCTAATTTAGGTGGCACTGAGCTAGCTGCTAAATATAATGGGTTATCAACTGATCATGTGGAGTTTTTATCTGAGCAAGGTATCAAGGCGATGAGTGCCGCGAATATGACGGCTGTTTTATTGCCAGGGGCTTTTTACTTTTTACGTGAAACACAATTACCGCCAGTTGAATTATTACGAAAACATGGTGTAGCGATGGCTGTAGCAACCGATGTTAATCCCGGTACGTCGCCTATTTGTTCTATTTTATTAATGTTAAATATGGCCTGTACTTTGTTTAGGTTAACGCCAAGTGAAGCACTTGCTGGTGTTACTTGTAATGCTGCTAAAGCATTAGGTTTAGCAACAACAAAAGGAAAGCTTGCGATTGGTTTTGATGCTGATCTAGCGCTATGGGATATAACTCAACCTGCAGAATTATGTTATCAATTTGGTGTTAATCCATTAAACGCTTTAGTGAAGAACGGGAAAAAAGTGATTTAGTGATATTAGTTTAAAAGAACTATTCGTAACCTGACCTTTTTGGTATACACTTAATATAATAGGTTCAATTAATTTATACTAAGGTACTTCCTTGAATAATAAGAGTATTAAGTTATTTCTGTTGTTGGGGCTAGCATTGCTATCTACCAAAGGCTACAGTGAAAATCGTTGTAACGATGCTAGTTCGAACAAAAATTGTGTGCAAATTTTGGTTGAAAGTAATACTGGGCAAGCATTAAAAGACCTTGTTGTATACCTTGAACCCCTTGATGGACAATTGTTAGAACCGAACCTAGAGCATTTAGTCATTAATCAAGAAGGCAGAGCCTTTTCTCCTTATATTAGCGTTTCTCAAGTCAATTCTGATGTTAATTTTGTCAATAAAGATGATATAACTCACCATATATATTCAGCAGGAAGTGAAAATAAGTTTTCATTTAAAATTAAATCAGGAGAAACCAATGCTTCGGTTGAATTTAATCAGCCTGCTGAAGTTGCTATGGGCTGTAATATTCATGATTGGATGAGTGGATATTTGTTAGTCGTTAATACTCCTTATTTTGCCAAAACAAATACGCAAGGGTATGCTTATTTTGATATTACTGAATTAGGAAAATATAAAATTGTTGTTTGGCATCCGCAAATGAAAAGTACCGATAATCGTATGATTCAAGAAGCAAGTGTTTTACCGCATTCACAGTTTTCGTTTAAATTAAAGAATGAAATGGCTGGAATACCTTTACAAGAAAGTGATGATGATTTTGATTTTTTGTCAGACTATGAATAATGAAGGACATTAGCCAGTGAGAAGCCTACAAAATAAAATATTTTTATTTTTCGTATTGTTATTACTTATGGTTCAAGCAATAGCTTTTTGGACTTTATACAGTGGTAATAAAAATCAAGAAGCCGCTGAAATTAATAATCGCCTAACCACGGCAAAAACTATTTTTACTGAATTATTTGAGCGCCGTTCTGAATATCTTGTGGCGTTTGCAGAAACAGCTGCGAAAGATTATGGGCTAAAAGAAGTTTTTAATGATGATACACGTAGTTTATTAGTTGCGTTAAACAACCATAGAAAACGTATTGATGCTGATTTAGCGATGACGATTTCAGCTGATGGCGTTGTTACAGGGCAACTACAACGACATTTTCTTGATGATGAACGTAATAAAATACAGCAGGGTGTAGAAAGTGGTACAGCATTTCGTTTTACACAGTGGTTTGATTCAGGGCAATCTTCACATTTATACACAATAGATGAAGACCTTTATCAAGTCAGTTTGTCTCCGGTTACCGTTGGCACAAAGACTTTAGGTTGGGTTGCTTTTGGTTTTCAAATAGATCAACGATTAGCTATCGAATTTATGAATATAACTAACTTAAGTACAGACTTTATTGTTAAAGATAACGGTCAGTGGCGCTTAATTGCTTCTTCTACTAATGATGAGGAATCTTCTGAAGAGTTAGCATTAGCTGAAAGAATGATTCAAGGAATTATCCCGGAAAAATATATTGCAACTCATTCATTAATTACTGAGTTTGATGAGCAAGAAGTTGGTGTGGTGATGTATGGCCTGCGTGCTAATTTTGTCGCTTTACTACAAGAGCAGTGGTGGCGATTTTTAATACTGGCAGCCTTAACTTTGTTCGTATCATTAACCAGTGCGTATTTTATTGCAGCATCAATTAGTCGGCCTATTAAGCGCTTAGTTGCTCAAGCTAAAGTTATTGCTAGTGGTGATTATCAACAAACAGTAACATTAAACGATAATAACGAAATAGGACAGTTGGCTGACGAATTTAATCATATGCAGACAGCGGTATTACAACGTGAAGAAGCAATTAAGCACCACGGTAATCATGATTCCTTAACTGGCCTACCTAATCGAAATGTACTTAAAAAAATATTAAAAAAATATACAGAACAACAACAAGCTTTTGTTTTATTACATTTAAACTTAAGTCGTTTAAAAGATGTGAATGATACTTTAGGGCATGATGTTGGTGACGAAGTGATTAAAGAATTCGCTTGTCGTTTACAATTGTTATGTGAAACAAATCAATTTAAAAATTTGGTGCATTTAGGAGCTGATGAGTTTATCTTGCTTGTTACCGACTTAGACTTAGATACTATTGTCGCTAAAATACAAGCAGCGTTAGAGTCAACATTTGATTACCAAGGTATCAGTCTACAATTGCAAGCTCGTATGGGGATTGCTGCATCACCCGAACATTCTAATGATGCAAAAACATTAGTACAAATGGCCGACACTGCATTACATCACACGCGTGATACCGGTAAGTTGGTACAGGTCTATCAATCTGATCTAGATGTGAATACCGTTGAGCGTTTAAATTTAATTAACGATTTAAAGCAAGCAATTCCTGCAGGTGAGCTTGAATTGCACTTTCAACCTAAAATGAACTTGAAATCTAGAGTAATCACGCATGTGGAGGCGCTTGTTCGTTGGCAACACCCTCATTTAGGTATGGTGCCTCCTGATGATTTCATCCATATTGCCGAACAAACAGGACAAATTAAAGCATTAACTCGTTGGGTTTTTACGACGGCTTTAGCTCAATTTAATACATGGAAAACATTAGATCTTGAATTGAATGTGGCGATAAATATTTCAGCAGAAAATTTAAAAGAAGCTGATTTTCATCAATTTATATGTCAGTCATTAATGAACGCCAATGTACCTCCAGAGAAAGTCACACTTGAAGTGACAGAAAGCTCGGTTGTTGATAACCCTGAATCAGCAATCAAGTTATTAAGTGCATTTAAAGAACATGGTTTTAAAATTTCAATTGATGATTACGGCACAGGTTATTCATCTTTGGCACAATTAAAGCAGTTACCGGTACATGAATTAAAAATAGACAAATCTTTTGTACAACGACTTGAGCATGACTTAGATGATCAAATTATCGTCCGTTCAACAATTGAGTTAGCTCATAATATGGGGCTCTATGTCGTTGCAGAAGGTATTGAGGATGAGTTTTCTCTGAATTGGTTAGCTGAACATGGTTGTGAGTTGGCACAAGGATATTATATTAGTAAGCCAAAGCCTGCGAATGAATTAACAACTTGGCTGTTAGAACAGAAAAAGCCTAAAGCGCCAATAACTAATAATGAGACTA
This sequence comes from Colwellia sp. 5_MG-2023, assembly GCF_030547795.1. NCBI lineage: Bacteria > Pseudomonadati > Pseudomonadota > Gammaproteobacteria > Alteromonadales > Colwelliaceae > Colwellia > Colwellia sp. 5_MG-2023. Next base: position 22,559 of record NZ_JAUOPW010000010.1, read on the forward strand.
ATACGTGATTAAGCTGACTACTCTTTTTTATCGTTATATCAGCTTACTTTTATTGTGTTTTGTGCAATTAAGTGAAGCGGCTGAGTATAAATTTCATGGCATCGTCGATCTTAGGGTTAGCAGTAGCGATTCTTTAGATAATGGTTATGTTGCTGGCGGGCAAGGAAAGTTTGGCGTAAGTGATGGACAACAACTTTATGTCGCTCAAGCGGGAATGGACATTAGTGCGCAATGGGATAATGGCTTGAGTGTTCATGGTGTTTTAAATAGTTTCTTAGATCAGGAAGATAGCGCAGTTGGAATTACCGAAGCCTATGTTAAATATCGTAGTTTGCCTAATGCAGCTGGCTATCGTGTACAAGTTAAAGGGGGAATTTTTTACCCTGAAATATCATTAGAAAATAATGCGTTTGCATGGGCAAGTAAAGATACCCTTAATTCGTCTTCTTTAAATACTTGGATTGGTGAAGAAATACGTGTACTAGGCTCTGAATTTAAAATTACACGCTTAGGGCGAATAAATCATGATGCCTATGATTTGTCTTTCTCTGCAACCGCTTTTGTTAATAATGACCCTTCAGGTGCTTTACTTGCTTGGCATGGTTGGACTACTAGTAGTCGGCAAACATTATGGGGAGAAGCTAGGGCTTTTCCTTGGTTACCAGCACTAGCCGAAGGAGAAGAGCTTTCAGCACAAGCGGATAAGTCTAAGCCATTTTTAGAGATTGATGATGATATTGGCTATCACCTTAGAGGTGAATGGTCTTTACATAAAAAAATTGCGCTGTCAGCCGGTTACTATAATAATAAAGCGACACCTTATGATGTTGTTAACGGACAATATGGTTGGCGCACGCGTTTTTATCATTTAGGTATGAGTTGGCATGTTTCAAAAAATCTTATGCTTGTTTCACAATATTTGTCTGGCGACACTTTAATGCAAAGTAGTCCTGGAGTGGATGTTGTCAATAATGATTACAGTAATGGCTTTGTCTCACTAACATATAAATGGCAAGATATTGTAGGAAACAGAAAACATAAGAGTACTGTACGATTAGAAGATTTTTCTGTGACAGATAATGATGATACTGTGGGAGATAATAATAACGAAAACGGCCAAGCATTTACTTTAAATCATACTTATCGTTTTAGCAGTCATTGGTTTATAGCGGCAGAGTTTAATTATATAGATAGCCAAAGACCTGCCCGTACATATTTAGATAATTCAACCAACTTGATTGAAAAGCAAATTCAATTATCTGCACGTTACTTTTTCTAGTTAATCTGAACGTGGTTTAAGGTGTTTTTAATTATTAGTGATGATAACTTATGTCATCATTTAAAAAGGTGATACACCTTTTGTTCTGGTGGGAAAGTTAGAAAAAATACCATCAACACCTAGTGCTTGCATCTCGTCAATATCATCGAGTTCATCAACCGTATAAACAAATACTTTTAAACCACGCTTGTGTGCGTCATTTACTAACGCTTGATTAATAAAGTTAACACTAGCATGAATTGAATAGGCATTAAGTTGTGTTGCAAATTTTGCGTATTCTAGAGGAATACAACTCGTGAGAGCGCCAATAGCAAATTCTGGTCGTTGTTGATTAATGTGATAAAGTAAATGATGATTAAACGAAGACAGTAAAATATTATCGACAGTTAATGCTGAATTCTCTAGTGCATTATCAAGATAGGAAAACAGTAATTCTATGTTGCTAATACCTTTAAGCTCTATATTAATAATGCATTTTCCGGCAACTAATAATAACACTTCATCCAGCGTCGGAATTTTTTCGCCTAATCCAGCATCTAAACCTTGTAAATATTGAATAGTATGTTGATATATTTTTCCTGTTCCTGAGGTCGTGCGATTTAGCCATCGATCATGAATAACATAGAGTGTGTTATCTACTTCATGTATATCGATTTCAATGCCGGCAACATCCATATCAAGTGCTGCCTGAATTGCGCGTAATGTATTTTCAGGCTCTGTACCACTAGCACCACGATGAGCAAAAATTAACATGATAGGTCTCGCTTTAGGTGATCGTTATACTATTGGGTTTTAGTATCGGGATTTAGTATAATACCGAATTCCGATACTAAATTAATTTAATATATTTTAAAAGACAATGGCCAACAATTTAATGACTGATAACTTAACATCTACTAGTTCAACGACTGGAAAACGTTTAAATAAATATATTAGTGAGTCTGGTTTTTGCTCTCGCCGTGGTGCAGATAAATTAATTGAAACTAATCGCGTAACTATTAATGGCAAGTTACCAGAATTGGGGACTAAAGTTCAGGCAGGTGATGAAGTCAAAGTTGATGGTAAGTTAATTTCTGCTAGTGCTAAAAATAAGTCAGATCGTATTTATATTGCTTACAATAAGCCTATCGGCATTACTTGTACTTCAGAGGCGCACGTACGTGGCAATATTATCGATGCCATAGGTCACAAAGAGCGTATTTTTCCTATCGGTCGCTTAGATAAGCCATCAGAAGGGTTAATTTTTTTAACAAGTGATGGCGATATTGTTAATAAAATACTCCGTGCGGAAAATGCACATGATAAAGAATATATTGTCACCGTAGACAAACCGATCAGTGAGCGTTTTGTTGAGCGAATGTCTCGAGGTGTGCCAATTTTAGGTACTATAACTAAGCCTTGTATTGTGCGCGTAAAAAGTCGTTTTGTGTTTACTATTATTTTAACACAAGGATTAAATCGTCAAATTCGTCGTATGTGTGAATATTTAGGCTATGAAGTTAAGAAGCTAAAACGTTCACGTATTATGAATGTTGAGTTAGGTAATTTAAAATCGGGCCAATGGCGTGATTTAACGGCAGCTGAAATGGATGAGATTAATCAAGCGGTCAGTGGTTCAAGCAAAACAGCGACAGAAAATGTTGCGAAAGTGAAAGCGAAAAAGACATACAGCGATTTAATAAAATAAGCGTAGTGAGCTATAAATTTTACTATCAAAATAAGTTATTAGTTGAAATTTTATAACTGTTTAGCAGTAATTAACCAAGGTAAATCGCTTCCATAAAGAAAGACCCAACAGGTAAATGTTAGGTCTTTTTATCATTATTTATGAGTCGCTTAGATCATTCCTGTATAAATTAACCTTGAATACCACCTTTCGTTAAATTAGCAGGGTCTAACAGGCGAGTTAGTTCGTCACGACTTAGCTCTGTATTTTCAGCCGCAACATCAATAATTGGTCGTCCTTCTTTATAGGCCAGCTTGGCAATTTCAGCCGCTTTCAAATAACCTATAATTGGATTTAATGCTGTAACCAGAATGGGGTTGCGAGCAAGCGCTTCTGAAAGTTTTGTCTCATTCACCCTAAAGGTAGTTATCGCCTTATCTGCCATCAAATGGCTAATATTACTGAGTAGCTCTATACTTTCTAAGAGGTTTTTGGCAACAAGGGGTAGCATAACATTCAGTTCAAAGTTACCTGACTGCCCAGCTATTGTGACCGTGGTGTCATTACCTATCACTTGTGCAGCTACCATAGTTGCAGCTTCTGGAATAACAGGATTAACTTTACCAGGCATGATTGATGACCCTGGTTGTAATGCTTCTAGCTCTATTTCTCCTAAACCAGCTAAGGGGCCTGAGTTCATCCAACGTAAATCATTAGCAATTTTCATCATAGTTACTGCGATAGCTTTTAATTGGCCAGACAGTGTTACCGCAATATCTTGTGAGCCGATATGAGTAAAGAAATTTTTTGCAGGTTTGAACTTAATCCCCGTTTTCTTTGATAAAGCGTTATTAAAAGTGGTCGCAAATTCGGGGTGCGCGTTAATGCCTGTTCCTACTGCTGTACCACCTTGTGCTAATGTTTGTAAGCTAGGTTGAATTCTTTGAATATGTTCAATATTTTGCTGTATTTGATCTGCCCATGCATGAAGGGTTTGTGCCATGCTTACTGGCATTGCATCCATTAAATGCGTACGACCAGTTTTAATAAAGTGGCTGACTTCATCGGCCTTATTATTAATTGCATCACGTAAATAGCACAATGCTGGTAATAGTTTATTTTCTACTTCCAGCGCTGCACTAATATGGATGGTTGTTGGAATAATATCGTTACTACTTTGTCCATAATTAATATGATCATTTGCACCTACATTGTCACCAAAGTTCTTCGTGGCCAGTGTAGCTAACACTTCATTTGCATTCATATTTGAGCTAGTACCAGAGCCTGTTTGGAATACATCAACAGGGAAGTGTTGCATAAAATTTTCAGCTAATAGTGTATCAACGGCTTGGCAAATTGCATCGCTCATTGGTAGAGGTATCTGTTCTAATTCACCATTTGCCTTTGCTGCCGAATATTTTGCAAGTAATAGTGCCTTCACAAACGCTTTCGGCATTTGCTGACCGCTGATAGGGAAGTTATTAATCGCACGTTGTGTTTGGGCGGCGTATAGTGCATTTTCAGGAACTTGTAGCTCTCCCATACTATCTTTTTCAATACGAAACTTTTCCATGGTGACTCCATCGTTAATAAGAAGATAGGCTTCTTTCTACATAATGTGTAGAAATAGCCAGTTCATTAAATAGGTGTTGTAGATGTTGTTCTGATTTATCATCATTCGCTATCTTTTTCAGTGAGCTAAGAGGAAGATAAATATTGTCTAGGCATGTGCAGCGCCAATGACGTGGTACTAAATCATCTACTATAGTTTCTAACAATAAATAGAATTGTGCAGTATATCGCTCGCGTAATAGCTTAGTTGATAAGTTGTCACTTTGGCCAATACTTAACCATAGTTTTAGTAACATAATATTATCAGGCTCTGTGCCAGTACGAATTTTTTGTTCTAGCAGCTGAGTAGCTGAAGGGCTATGAGAAGGCGGTGAAATTTGCATAGTAGACTAAAATATTTATTGCAGTTATTAATTACAAGGCTAAATGTTAATGCAAATGATTTCTATTTACAATGGTTGTGTTACTTATTAATGTAAGGATAAATTTCAAGGTTTACAATGCTACTTTGCAATGGAAGGTTTGATATCAGCCACTCTGCTCAAAAAGGTATGCTTATCTAATTTATTTTTATCGATCGACTATTACCTAAGTACGAACTGCTGTTTTTAAGTAATAAATTATTAGTGTTGAAATGACGTACAGTATGAAAGCTAGCATTAAGCTTTCATTATTGAGAGTGGGTGTTATTTTGTTTATTGAATGACTTACCCAGCTGGCTCGATATTAAGCTTTTTTTTTGATCACAAGCTTTGTCTGCTAGATGGGTAAGTCATTAATTTTATATAAGAGTAAGTTATCTATATTAACTAATTCCCAATACCTACTAGTCTTAATGATAACTCGTCTAATACTTGCGGATCATCAATAGTCGATGGGATTTCAAGTGTTTGACCATCAATCATCTGTCTTAATGTTTTACGTAATATTTTTCCTGAACGTGTTTTAGGAAGACGCTCAACAATGATCAATCCTTTTAAAGACGCTATAGCGCCTATTTCTGCTCGGACTTTATCTTTCAATGCAGCGCATAGGCTGTCATCACTTTCCTCAATTCCATTTTTAATAACGACAAGACCAAAAGGTACTTGCCCTTTTAATGTATCATTAATGCCGATAACGGCACATTCAGCAACGGCATTATGACCAGACAAAACCTCTTCCATTTCACCTGTTGATAGTCTATGGCCTGCAACATTAATAACATCGTCTGTTCGGCCCATAATAAATAAATAGCCTGAATCATCTATATAACCACCATCACCCGTAACATAATAGCCAGGGTGTGTTGATAAGTAGCTTGATTTAAAACGCTCTTCATCTTGATATATAGCAGCTAAACAACCCGGTGGCATTGGCAGTTTTATTGCGACAGTACCTTGTTGGTTAGCATGAAGTGCTTTGCCGTAAACATCTAAAATTTCCACATTAAACCCTGGCACAGGGAAGCCGGCAGAGCCTGCTTTTGTTGGCATTAATTCTGTGCAGTTTTCATCGGTAAATGGTGTGCTAGCGATTGCCCAACCTGTTTCTGTTTGCCACCAATGATCAATAACAGGCAGTTGAGATTTATCGCTTAACCAATGGTAAGTTGCAGGGTCGAGGCGTTCTCCAGCAAGGTAGAGGCGCTGTAAATGTGATAAATCATAGTCATTCATTAATGCGCCATCAGGATCTTCTTTAGCAATAGCACGAAAAGCGGTTGGTGCACTAAAAAGAGCGTTAACCTTATACTCTTCACATACGCGCCAAAAAGCTCCTGCATCAGGTGTTTTAATTGGTTTTCCTTCATAAAGAATAGTGCTACAACCAGCCATTAATGGGGCATAGACAATATATGAATGACCAACAACCCAACCAACATCTGAAGCAGCCCAGAAGGTATCTCCGGTGTTCATGCCGTAAATATTTTTCATACTGTAAAGCATAGCAACGGCATGCCCGCCATTATCTCTAACAACACCCTTAGGCTTACCAGTGGTGCCAGACGTATAAAGGATATAGAGAGGATCAGTGCTTTTAAGTTTTACAGGTGCAATGGCGTTTGCAGTTTCCATAAGTGTCTGCCAATTATAGTCGCGTTCAGCAATCATTGGTGCACTCAACTGTTCTCTTTGGTAAATAATACAACTACTTGGCTTATGTTGTGCTAGTTCAATCGCGTTATCAAGCAAGGGTTTGTAAGGTATTACTTTCTCAATTTCAATACCACAGCTAGCACTTACAACGACTTTGGGCTCTGCATCGTCAATTCGTACTGCTAACTCTTTTGCGGCAAAGCCACCAAATACCACAGAGTGAATAGCACCAATTCTGGCGCAAGCGAGCATTGCAATAGCCGCTTGAGGAATCATTGGCATATAAATAAGAACACGGTCGCCTTTTTTTACCTGCAGACTTTGCAGTACACTGGCAAATTTTGCAACTAGCTCTGTTAGCTCTGAGTAAGTGAATTTTTGTTTAGTCTTTGTTACAGGAGAGTCATAAATAAGGGCCACTTGATCGCCACGACCTTGCTCTACGTGGTAATCAAGGGCAAGGTAACTAGTGTTAAGCTCTCCATCGGCAAACCAATCAGTCCAGTCATTATCATTTGTCGACAATATTGTTTTGGGGTTTGTAAACCAAGAAACAAGCCTTGATTGCTTTTCCCAGTAAGCTTTTGTTGATTTAACTGCCTCTTCTTGTTGGTCTGCAAAGTTCATGATCTGTCCTACGTAAGTTTTTATTTATACCGACACTATAGAAGTGTCGACAAAATAAACCAATTAGACTTTCGGCTAGTTTTATAGCTACTTTACATTTAATAAGTTGGCAGGAGAGAATTGATCGGTGAGTACTCGTGTATCATTTGGCCAGTCTTGATTGTTTTTAGTGTTGATCATTTTTCGATAAAGTAACGGAATATCAACACCATAGTAGGATAAGGTTTTATCAAGTTTGTCGACATTCTGTTTATTTAGGCTATTGTTAATACGATTGTTAGAAAAGCCATTTTTACTTACCACAATAATGCGATTTGAATTAGCGTTATTGGTGACTTGATAAAAATCACCGAACACAGCTTTATAAGTTGCAGATTCATGAGCGTAAAGTTTACTTAATGAAAAAGTATTGGCGCTTAATATGCCGTTATCGCTTAATAATGCTTTAGCCTCCTGTAAAAATTCCTTTGTCATTAAATGTTCAGGAATATAGTCACCGTTAAAAGCATCAAGAATTATCCAGTCATAACTTTCTTTTTTGAGTAGGGCACGTTTAATAAAAATACGGCCGTCTTGGGCATAAGTTTTTATTTTGTTATTCTCTAAAAAGCCAAAATAATCACGTGCTACTTTGATTACAGCGGGATCAATTTCTATATTATTAATTTCACTTTGCGGGTAAAGTTGTGCCAAGGTGTTTGACATAGTACCTCCACCTAAGCCAACAATTAAAATGCGCTTTGGCTGAGTATTAAACAATAAGCTCGCCATTAATAATTTAGTATAATTAAAGACTAGGTGATCAGGTTGGCTTTTTAAAAAACAACTTTGTTGAGTTTGCGTGCTTCTGGTATTAAATTTTAAACAGCGTAAATCGTTATTATCTTCGACCAAAATATTACGATAAAGCGAGCGCTCTTGGTGTATGACTTCTGCTTTAACTAAGGTGCTAGTCATTAATAATCCTAATAATAGCAATGAAGTAATAGATTTAAGCATAATTGTTCTCAATTTTAGTTGATGGCTGTAATTTATGGACAAGAATAGCCAATAAACCTAAGCTCGCAAGAATACCGCTAAAGCTATAAATAATGGTGTTAATATCAAACCATAAAATTAGGTAGAAAGAGGTAACAATAGTACCTAATGCGCTACCTAAGGTTGATACAAAATAAAGCTTGCCCGCCACCTGACCACTTTCATCAGAGTTGGTGACTAACAGACGCACAGAGTAAGGGGATAGCATACCAAGGATAACCGTGGGGATAAAAAAGAGTACCATAGATGCTAATAAAGAGCCGTAACGAGAATCTTCTACATTGAGAAAAACAGTTTCCATTAACCATTGACCAAACAAAGCAATAGGTAACACCATGATGGCCGCAATAAAGAAGATTTGGCCATATATTGAAAGTGAAGGAGAGCGTGTTGAAAGCTTACCTCCAAGTAAATAACCTAAGGATAAGCTCAGCATAAAGACGGTAATAATACTGCCCCAAATATGCACCGAACTACCAAAAAATGGTGCTAAAATTCTGCCACCTAACAACTCTATACCCATGATTGAGAAGCCGCTGGTAAAGGCGAGTAAATAAATTAAAATATTGGGATAATTTTTTTCCATATATTGATTATTAGTTGAAGTTTTCAGTAGCTTAGCCCTTATCGTTATTATGATAAATACCAGAGTAAGCTATTTTATCGCCATTTGGTAGTGTACAGCGATAAAGTTGCCCAAAGGGGTGTGATGATCGTATTTTTTTTTAAAGCGCATACCCATTTTTTTCATCACTGCTATAGAGGCGATATTATCTTCCAAAGCTAAAGCTGAAAAAGACTGTATATTAGCCTGTGTAGCTAAGGAATTTTTAATGGCTGTAGCTGCTTCAGTCGCATAGCCTTTCCCCCATGTTTTTTTGAAAAAACGCCAACCCAATTCAATATCAGCTAAGTCAGGTTTATCGCTAAAGAAATCCATTGGCCTGGCTAATATCCAGCCAAAATATTCTCGACTATTTTTGTCAGAAACGTGCCAAAGACCAAAGCCTTTTTCTGAATCTCTATAAGCATTCATACGTGGTATAAAAACCTCGTTAATGGTTGTCATGCTAGTAGGTTGTCCACCATTAAGAAAATGCATAACTTCTGGATCTTGATCTAGTTGCCATAACAATTGTGCATCTTGTGATTCCATAAGGCGGAAGCTTAAGCGTGCAGAGTTTTTAATTATCATGATGAAGCACCTGTATTTGTTAGTTGTGTATTGTAAGGTATGCCTATTTATTGAATCAATGGGTTAAGAGTGTTCTTAATAGTTATTGGGAAGATGGATGAGATTATTTTATTTTGCTATCTTTATTCTGTCGAATATTTAAATGTGAGTAAAATTTTAATCTTTTCTAAAATAAATAGTTCGATATCAAATGGAATGAATAAATTAAAAAGGAATCGTTAACATGCCTCTAGATATGGACACTCTTACTGAAAAAACTGATGTAGAAACTGTTAAGCCTAATTCAAGTCTAATTAAAGTACTGTTGTGGTTAGCTGTATTACTTTTTGTCCCTCAAATATTGATGTTTTTGGGCTTAGGAATTTTTTACGGGGTTCAAGATGCTGGTTTTAGTGACGAAGCTATTGATGCCAAGATGACTTCTGTATTGACTTTGTTAGTGATGACGCTAATTGCACCGATTATGACTATACCATTATTGAACGCAGCAACTCAGGCGAGTAATTGGCGAGAACGCTTTGATTTTTGGGCACTAAAGCCTGTAATAGCTAAAAATTTGTTTATGTGGTTAGGTGTAGGTTTTATGTTCTGGGGAGTGTCTTCATTAGTAGGTGATTGGCTTAATGTACCCATTGAACAGTTTATGCTGGATGTAAAAGCTGCCAGTGACAGTGTGATAGCCGTTATATTAGTGATAGTTACTGTGTGTTTCGTTGTTCCTGTTATGGAAGAGTTGATTTTTCGCGGTTGGCTTTACAGTAAAATAGCGCAAACCAAGTTAGGTAACACGGGGGCATTGATTGCAACCTCGATTATTTTCACTATTATTCATACTCAGTATGACAATATGATTACTTTTTTCATCATACTTCTGCTTGGATTAGTATTAGCTTTTACTCGTTATAAAACCGGCAATGTTAGTTACAGCATTGCAATTCATATACTCTTTAATAGCCTAGGGATTGTCGTGATGTTTTTCTTTATGTAAATTTTGATTTAGCAAGAAAGGTTTAAGCTTATTTTTTGTTATTTAGCTTGAACTTGATTTAAGATATTTTCATTAATTTCATTGGTTTAAGTTATTTAGCATAGTGTAGCAATAGTCAAAGGAGGGCGGAAACTATCGTCCTTCTTTGACTATTGGGTATTTTTAAAAGTATTAATTGTTAACTTAATAAGGGTTTTAAAAAGCGAGCAGTATGTGAACCTTCATGTTGTGCTACTTGTTCTGGCGTACCAGTTACTAATATTTCACCACCACCTGAACCACCTTCAGGACCTAAATCGACAATCCAATCAGCGGTTTTAATCACATCAAGATTATGTTCTATCACGACAATAGTATTACCATCATCGCGTAAGCGATGAATTACCTGCATTAATTGCTTAATATCATGAAAGTGTAGACCGGTTGTTGGTTCATCCAATATATATAATGTTTGTCCTGTGCCCCGTTTCGATAGCTCTTTAGATAATTTAACGCGTTGTGCCTCACCACCTGAAAGTGTCGTTGCTGATTGCCCGAGTTTTATATAACCTAAACCAACATCAAGTAAGGTGTTAAGTTTACGTTTTATCGCTGGAATAGCATTGAAAAACTCAAAAGCATCTTCAATTGTCATATCTAAGACTTCATGAATATTTTTACCTTTATATAAGACTTCTAGTGTTTCTCTGTTATAACGCATGCTTTTACATACATCACAAGGTACATAAACATCAGGTAAAAAGTGCATTTCTACTTTAATTAGCCCATCACCTTGGCAAGCTTCACAACGGCCGCCTTTAACATTAAAGCTAAAACGACCTGATTTGTATCCTCGAGAACGAGACTCTTGTGTCGCAGCAAAAATATCGCGTATAGCAGTAAATATACCAGTATAAGTGGCAGGGTTTGAGCGAGGTGTTCTACCAATTGGGCTTTGATCAATCTCAATAACTTTATCAAGATGCTCTAATCCCTTAATAGATTTATATGGGGCAGGTTCATCGAGCGTTGCACCGTTAAGTTCAATATGAGCGAGTTTGTATAAAGTATCGTTAATGAGAGTCGACTTCCCTGATCCCGAAACGCCAGTAATACAAGTTAACAGTCCGTTAGGGATCACTAAATCAACATTTTTTAAATTGTTGCCGCTAGCACCTTTTAGTGTAATGACATTTTTCTTATCAAATGGATGGCGCTTTTTAGGGATTTCAATACACTCAACACCAGATAGGTACTTGCCGGTAAGTGAGCCCTTACATTTTAAGATGTCATCTACCGTACCTTGAGCGATAATCTCTCCACCATGAACACCAGCACCAGGGCCGATATCGATGACAAAGTCGGCAGCACGAATGGCATCTTCGTCGTGTTCGACAACGATGACTGTATTACCTAAATCGCGTAAGTGAATAAGTGTGCTTAATAAGCGTTCGTTGTCTCGTTGATGTAAACCAATTGAAGGTTCGTCGAGCACATACATTACGCCAACCAAGCCAGCACCAATTTGGCTTGCTAAACGAATACGTTGTGCTTCTCCACCTGAAAGAGTATTTGCCCCGCGAGATAAATTTAAATAATTTAGTCCAACATTCACCAAAAAGCCCAAACGTTCATTAATTTCTTTTAAAATCTTTTCTGCAACTTGCTCTTTTTGTCCTGTTAATTTTAAATTTTGAAAAAACTCAAGAGCATCAGCAATAGCATATTCAGCAACAACCGTTAGTGGGGTATCAGCAATAAAAACATTACGAGCTTCTAAACGTAAACGGCTTCCGTTACAGTCAGGACAATGTTGACTATTTAAATACTTTGATAACTCATCACGTACCGCATTCGACTCTGTTTCTTTATAGCGGCGTTGCATATTGTTAATAATCCCTTCAAATGGATGTTTACGTAGCACTACATCGCCACGGTCATTCATATATTTGAATTCAATTTCTTGTTTACCACTACCGTACAGTATTGCTTTACGGGAATCTTCGGTTAACGTTTTAAAAGGTTTGTCGATTGAAAAATCATAGTGTTCAGCTAAGGCCTGTAACATTTGGAAATAATAAAAGTTACGTTTATCCCAACCACGTATAGCGCCACCGGCAAGGCTTAAGTCTTCGTTTGCTATTATGCGGCTGCTATCAAAAAATTGTTCTATACCTAGGCCATCACATGTTTGGCAAGCACCGGCAGGGTTATTAAAGGAGAATAATCTCGGCTCCAGCTCTTGCATGCTATAACCACAATGTGGACAGGCAAAGTTAGCTGAAAATAATAACTCTTCTTTATCTGGCTCATCCATAAAGGCTATTTTTGCCGTACCGGATGTTAACGCAAGTGTTGTTTCAAACGATTCTGATAAGCGTAACTGAATATCTGGACGTACTTTTAAACGATCAACCACCACTTCAATGGTATGTTTTTTCTGGAGCTCTAATGTTGGCGGATCTGATAAGTCACAGACTTCTCCATCAATTCGAGCACGGATAAATCCTTGTGCAGCTAGGTTATCGAGTAATTTAACATGCTCACCTTTACGATCTTGCAATACCGGCGCCAGCAACATCACTTTAGTACCTTCTTCAAGTGCTAAAACACTATCTACCATTTGGGAAACGGTTTGGGCTGCTAAAGGTTGTTTGTGCGTAGGACAGCGCGGTTCACCCACACGTGCATATAATAAACGTAAATAATCATAAATTTCAGTGATGGTACCCACTGTAGAACGGGGATTATGTGACGTTGATTTTTGCTCAATAGAAATAGCTGGCGATAAACCTTCGATGTGATCGACATCGGGTTTTTCCATTAACGATAAAAACTGGCGTGCATAGGCTGACAAAGATTCAACATAACGACGTTGACCTTCAGCGTATAAAGTATCGAAAGCCAGTGATGATTTTCCTGAGCCGGAAAGCCCAGTAATAACCACTAATTTATCACGAGGGATAGTTAAGTTAATGTTTTTTAGGTTGTGGGTACGTGCGCCTCTTACTTCAATACTTTTCATTTTTTATCTATTAATTTATAGTCAAAATTACAGCGAAACATTATGGCATAAAGAGGGACATAAAGAAAAATGATGTTCAGTTATTAAACGCTTTTATTTTGTGATTCTTCTAGATCTTGTTTAGGAAGATATGTCTGAGTATAGACAGTTGATTGACAAATAAGCTGTCATTGCGTAGATCACTTAATACGGTCGCATTTTAGGAGCAGTGCAACGTGTGAGATTTTAAATCAAGTTCAGCGTGATAAATAAGTTGTCATTGCGTAGTTTACTTAATACGGAATCTTATTGAGGGATCAGTGTCATGGTTTAAATTATGAATCCAGTTCAGATGGTGGCTTTAAGTTCAGCATAATGATGTATAGAGCGATATTGACTAATATAAACTTTATTTTTACTCTTAATAGGCGTAGTCTCAGCGAGTGTTTTTTTGCTGATAATAGCGTGCTAAACTACTTCAGTTTTTTATTTCTTCCTTTATTTCCTATTAGGTAAACATTTTCATGAGCGTTTCAGGTTTAAACCGTATTGAGAAAAGAGCTGCATTCTCACTTGCCAGTGTTTTTGGTGTGCGTATGTTGGGGCTATTTATGATTTTGCCGGTGTTTGCTATTTATGGTGAACAGTTAGCAGGTTATAGTCCATTATGGTTAGGTCTTGCTATTGGCGCTTATGGTTTAACGCAAGCATTATTTCAAATACCAATGGGTATGCTATCAGATAAATATGGCCGAAAACCTGTGATATTAGCGGGCCTGGTGGTGTTTCTTATTGGCAGTGTTATTGCTGCTTTATCTACTACTATTTATGGCGTTGTTATTGGCCGAGCAATTCAAGGTATGGGCGCTATTGCAAGTGCCATTCTTGCCTTAGCAGCGGATTTAAGCAGAGAAGAACAGCGGCCTAAAGTAATGGCGACAATTGGTATGTTTATCGGGTTGTCTTTCACTTTTGCAATGATTTTGGGGCCTATAGTGGCAGAGGCTTTTGGTTTAAGTGGCTTGTTTTGGTTTACCGGTTTTTTAACTATTTTAGCTATGTTGATGATCCAATTTATGGTGCCTTATTCTGTGAGTAAAGCCCCTCGTGGTGATAATGTTGCTTTACCTGAACAAATATCTAAGTTAATTAAAAACCCACAGTTGTCACGTTTGAACTGCGGGGTATTTATTTTACATATGTCGTTAACAGCCTGTTTTGTCACTTTACCTAAGCAGTTTGTTGCCAGTGGCTTAGCCCTAGAAAATCATTGGCAATTATACTTACCAACCTTGCTAGGCTCTTTCTTTTTGATGGTACCCTTTATGATTATCGCCATGAAAAAAGAACAGGAGAAGCCTATGTTTAGTGGCGCTGTTGCTTTGTTAAGTGTTGCGCTATTTTTACTATGGTTATTACCTACAGGGCTTTGGAGTTTAGTTTTTTCAGTGGTACTTTTCTTCACTGCTTTTAATTATTTAGAAGCAACGATGCCTTCTATTTTATCTCGACTTGCCCCAGCGGGTGTGAAAGGTAGTGCTATGGGGATTTATTCTAGCAGTCAATTCTTAGGGGCTTTTGCTGGTGGTATTATTGGTGGTTTAGTGGCGAGTCGTTATGGCGAACAAAGTATATTTTTAGTTATGGCGCTACTTAGCTTGATTTGGTTAGCCGTTAGCTTTGGTATGCAGAAGCTTAAAAAATCTAAAAATTTTAGTTTTATCACTAATATTAAAACTGCCGAAAAAGTAGAAGAAATTTCTGAAATTTTGATTAGTATGCCGGGTATTATTGAAGCAACACTTGTTCAAAATGAAGCTAAAATGGGCGATAAAGAAAGTAATAATGCGGTGGCTTATTTAAAGGTTGATGAAAAGCTCGTTGATTTACTTGCGGTTAAAGCCCTGTTACATCAAGATGTGAGCTAATGTTACCCTTAAAAAACATATCACGTTTAAAGTTATTAGAAATTGTTGCGCGTATTAATTTTTTTAAACGATTAACGCTTCAAGAGCGCGAGTTGTTATTAAACTCGTCAGCTTGCTACAAATGTTATAAAGATAAGTTTGTGCAAACTGAAGATGATCATAATAGTAATTTTTATATTGTATTATCGGGTAAAATAGCTATTACAAAAAACAATACCGATAATATAGTGGGTTATATTTCTGTCGGAGAATTTATTGGTGAAAGTAGCTTTATCAATAAAAGTCGTAAAAGCGCATCAGCAAAAGCGGTGGATGACTCAATTATACTTTGTATAGATCAAGATGCTTTACGTGATTTACCTCTAAAAATTAAAGATAAATGTAAAGATGCTATTATCGAAGGAATGGCGAGTAGAATTGCTTATTTAACAGAAAACATTCAACAGCTTCCTTAAATTATCGATAGCAATTCAATTGAATATCGCTTGTTAGTAATGAGTTACCTCAAAAAACACACGCCTTATCGAAAAAATTCTGTTTTGTTGGGTATTTATTATATTGTGGTTAGGCCAATTATGACCTAGTGTAGGGCAGTATTGAAACGCTAATTTGAACTAATATACTAAATCCCATGGATGAATCAGAAATAGATCCCTCTCTTGAAACAGAATCTCAAGCTTTTTCCAAGCAAAGTCATCAATTTTGGACATTACAAATTGTTGGCTGGCTTGGCTATGCTCTTTTTGTTTTTTTAGCAATCGTTCGCCCTCAGATTTCTGAGCCAAATTTCAATTTTTCAGGACAGATCCTTAATTTATTAGTAGAAACAATGAGTGGTTTCTTTCTGTCTTACTTGCAGTGGTGTTTTATTCGCCGTATTACTCACTTCCCGTTGAATAAAATGTTGTTGTTCAGTTTTTCTGCGGCGGCAGTACTTGGATTAATTTACAATATTATTAAACTTAGTACATTCAAAGCTATTGTGCATCAACAACAATGGAATGAGTCTTGGAGTACACTCGAATTTGGTGGTTGGTTATTATTTTCATTAGCTACTATGTTTGTATGGACAGCAATATTTTTTATTATGTTGTATAACAACAAGTTACAAAAAGAACATGAAATGTTACTTAGAGCACAAACATCGGCAAAAGAAGCACAATTAGAAATGTTGCGTTACCAACTGAATCCTCATTTTATGTTTAATACCATGAATGCTATTTCTACGCTTATTTATAAAAACGAAAATGATAAAGCCAATGAAATGCTTGACAAATTATGTGATTTTTTTAGATATTCATTAGATAAAAACGACAAAAGTAAAACTACCCTCCAAAAAGAGTTGGAGTTGTTAGATTTATATCTATCTATCGAAAAAGTCAGGTTTGGTGATCGTTTACATGTCGAGCTTGCCATTGATAATAATGCTCTGGGTTGTCGAGTACCTAGTATGTTGTTGCAACCTTTGGTGGAAAATGCGATTAAATATGCAATAGAGTTGCGCAAAGAAGGCGGGTCTATCATTATTCAAGCGCAAATTATTGATGACAGATTAATGTTACACGTTATTGATGACGGGCAAGGTTTAAATAAAAAATTGAATGAAGGTTTTGGTATTGGTATGACGAATACAAAAGCACGATTAGATGCTATGTTTAATGGTGACTTCGATGTGAATCTTGCTAACAGCGAAAATGGCGGAGCAACCGTGTTAATTTCTATTCCTTTTAAGAAGTAATTGAGAGATGAGTGAAAAACCTTTAACGGCAATTATTGTTGATGATGAACCTCTTGCGATAGAAGGGCTTCGTCTTCGATTAGAAAAAATCTCTCAACTAAAAGTCATTGCCGAAGCAAGTGATGGTGATCAAGCTATTCATTTGTGCAATACCTTAACACCTGATGTATTGTTTTTAGATTTACGTTTGCCTGGTCTTAATGGTATTGAGGTTGTACAAGCATTACAATCTGATACTTTACCCATGATTGTTTTTGTCAGCGCTTATGGTGAATACGCTATTGATGCTTTTGAACTTAACGCAATTGATTATGTATTAAAACCTGCTAATTTAGGGCGTTTACAAAAGACAGTTGAGCGTATTATGCAACGCGTTAGCATTAGTCAGTCGGAAAATAATACTGAGAAAGATTCGACTAAAGAAAAATTCAAATTACTTAAAGCACTAGGTGAGACATCAGGCCTTTCAGTGTCTGAACTAGAAGATTGGTTGGAGTCGGATAATCCATTACCTTCTCTCTACATACAAGAATTAGTGATTAAAAATAACGATCATGAAAAAGTGTTTTTACCTGTTAAAGACATACAATGGATAGATGCTGCTGGTGATTACATGTGTATTCATGAAAATAATGAAACACATATTGTACGCATTACTATGAAAAAGCTTGAAAGCCAGTTAGATCCTAAGATATTCACTCGTATTCACAAATCTACTTTAGTTAATGTTAGCTATATTAAGAGTATTAAGCCTATGCGTAATAGCGAAGGCATTCTTGATTTAGGTAACGACGTTCAATTAAAAGTAAGTCGTAATTACAGCTCAGCTATACAACAAATTGTTGAGTCTAAACAATATTAAAGGCAATTAAACCTTTCAGCTTATTTTTGTCTCGTGTTATCTCTTTGCTTTCAGTAAATCGATTATTGCCGCATGGTTTAACCATGATGTCGCATTTCAATTGTTAGTTGATTTTTTTTGAATCAATATGTTTCTAAGATACTACTCATATTAAAATTATATCAGAGTAGCTATCTAAATCGTTTACTTCAGTATTTTCGTGATAAAAAGTCTTATAAAACAATCAACAAAAATAATACAACCACACGAAATATCAAAGTTAAAACGAACCATAATGAAACATTGGGGACATTTATGAACAAGACATATAAAGCTACGCAGTTACTTGCTTTAGCTTCAACATTGACGTTATTAGGATGTGGAAGCGGAGTAGAAACTGAAACAAAAAATAATGCTGTAGACCCTTCTCAACCAGTAAGTGATTGGAAATTAGTTTGGGAAGATGAATTTGACAATACAACCATAGACACTAAAAAATGGACTCATGAAGTTAATTGTGATGGTGGTGGAAATAACGAAAAACAATGTTATACAGATAGTGCAGATAATTCCTTTGTTAGCGATGGGAAATTAAGCATTGTTGCACTTCCTGCTGCTGATGATGCAGATCTTCCTTATACTTCTGCAAGACTTATCACACGTTATAAAGCAGATTTTAAATATGGCCGTTTTGAAATAAGCGCTAAGTTACCTAGCGGACAAGGCAGCTGGCCTGCTTTTTGGATGCTACCAACTGATGAAGTTTATGGCGGCTGGCCTAAATCTGGCGAAATAGATATTTTAGAAGCCGTAAATCTTAATACTGTAGATGCTGATGGCAATGTAGAAGCTAACATTCACGGTACATTGCATTATGGTAAAGCATGGCCTGACAATTCTAGTTCAGGAACTTCTTACACACTTCCCGATAACATAAATCCTGCTGATGATTTTCATACTTATGCTGTTGAATGGCAAGAAGGTGAGATCCGTTGGTATGTGGATGATTATTTATATGCTACACAACGTAAATCTGAAGTTAGAACTAACAGTAGAGATGAGGCTGTTGGCTTATCACACAGAGGTTGGTTCACTGAAAATTTTGACAGTGTTACTGGTGAACTAACCACTTTCTGGGAGAACGCCCCATTCGATCAAGATTTCTTTCTTATTTTAAACTTCGCTGTAGGTGGCGATTGGCCTGAAAATGTAAATAACTTAGGCATAGATACTGAAGCTTTTGCAAATGGTCAGTCATTTGAAATTGATTATGTGCGCGTGTACGAGTGTCAACAAAATCCAGATACAGGTAAAGGCTGTGAAACTGTTCGCGGTGGTTATGACAATTTAGAGGATGCTCTAGTTGAAGGGAAAGCGCCAATTCCTTCGCCACCATCTACAGGTATTGCAGAAAACTTAATTATTTTTTCAGGCGCAGTTAATCCTAACTGGCCTGCATGGGATTGTTGTGGTGGCACTACACCTTCTTTAAACACTGATGCAGATAAAGGCGAAGTGATGGAGTTTTCTGTTGGTGCAACAGCAACAGTAAATGGCTTTATTTCACGTGCTGAGTTTATTGATAATGAAGTTGGCACTGCAAGTCCATTTGATGCATCGCCACTTGCTGAAACAGGTACGTTAAGTTTTGACATGAAAGTTGTTTCAGCGCCGAATGATATAGGCGCTCCTTGGTATGTGAAAATGGAAAGCTCTGAAGGTTCAACGGCTGCAGACTTTCTTTTAACTGAAAGTGCTGAAGCTATTGAACCTGTAACTGGGGAATGGCAAACCTATACTTTTTCATTAAAATCATTCGCAGATAAAGGTTTAGATCTTAGTGCTCTTGATGTTGTTATGGTGTTTCCTGCATGGGGAGCCGGTGAAGGTGCTGTATATCAAATTACTAACTTAAGTATTGCTGCTGACTCAACTTCACCTGAGGTTGTGATTTTTCAAGAAAGCGAAAACCCAAGCTGGCCGATGTGGGATTGTTGTGGAGGTTCAACGCCAACGGTTGAGTTAGACGATGATGCTCATACTAATGTTTCAGAGTTTTCTATTGGTTCAGAACCAACAGTAATGGGCTTTATTTCAAGAGACCCTAATACAACTCAACCTTCGCCATTTGATGCAACAGGTATCCTTACTAATGGTGTTATTCAGTTCGAAATGAAAGTGGTGACTATGCCAAGCGATTCGAGTACTGACTGGATTTTTAAAGTAGAAGCCGATAATGCTGCATCTGCTGTTGAAGTTTCTGTAGCGACAAGTGTTGAAGCTGCTGCTCCTGTTGAAGGGCAATGGCAAACTTATACCTTTAATTTATCTGACTTAGCAACTGCTGGTTTAGATGTAAGTGCTATTGATGTTCTGATGATTTTCCCAGCATGGGGGGCGGGTGAAGGTGCCGTTTATCGCATTGATAACGTAAAAATCTATGATCCTACAGCAGAAACTAACTCTGGTGGTTTTGTATTATTTGATGAACAAGCTAAAGACATGTGGAGTGTTTGGGATTGTTGTGGTGGTTCAACTCCAACACTTGAAAATGATGGTACCGAACATGGCATGACTGCTCAGTTTGTTATTGGTGCTACACCTACTGTGATGGGGTTGTTAGCTGATGATGATGTTTATTTAGATGCATCTCATCTATTAGCAAGTGGTGTTGTTAAATTTGATATGAAAGTGATTACTGCACCAACTGATCCAGAGTCTACTTGGATTTTCAAAATAGAGTCAGGTGATACAGAGACTGCTGTTGAATTACCTATCACGGCGAGTCAAGAAGGTGTTGCACCTGTAACGGGTGAATGGCAAACCTATACTTTTTCTCTACAAAGTTTATTTGATGCTGGCTTAGATATTAGTCAAATAGACGTTGTTATGTTTTTTCCTGCATGGGCTACAGGCGAGGGTGCTGAGTACCGAATCGATAACGTACTTATCAGTAATCCTTAGCCTAAAAGCTGTGATTAAAAATCGAGCTTTTCAATTGCTCAATTATAAAAAATTTTTAAAAGTAGGTTCAACATGAAAAATATTAAATTTAAACAAAAACATATAGCTACATGTATCTCATTAATTTTAGCTTCAGGTGTAAGTCATAGTGTATTAGCTGAAGAAGCACCATTAGCTGAGCAAAAAGCTGAAATAGAAGTGATTGAAGTGACAGGTATTCGCGGAAGTATTATGCGTGCATCTTCAATGAAACGTGGCTTTTCAGGTGTGATGGATGCTATTTCATCAGAAGAGATGGGGAAGTTCCCTGATACTAATTTAGCTGAGTCTTTGCAACGTATAACGGGTGTTTCAGTAAGTCGCTCAAATGGTGAAGGAAGTCAAATTACAGTACGTGGTTTTGGCCCTGAGTTTAACTTATTAACACTTAACGGACGTCAAATGCCTGGTACAGGTAATAGCCGTTCATATAGTTTAGAAAACTTGTCATCTGAAGGTGTTAGTTCTCTTGAAGTGTTTAAAACTGCACGTGCAGAAAACCCAACAGGTGGATTAGGCGCGACTGTTAATATTTCTACATTAAAGCCTTTTGACAGCCCTGGACAAAAAATTTCTGTTTCAGCAAAAGCTAATCACGATACTTCTAATGTAGAAGGTGATGATATTACGCCTGAGTTGAGTGCTATTTATAGCAATACTTTCAATGACGATACCTTAGGTTTTTCAGTTTCTGCAAGCCATCAACGAAGAGATTTTCAACAGCAATCTGCGAGTATTCAAGGCTGGCAAGCCAATGTAGCGTTACCTACTAACCTTGCTGATGAAAATGTGATTGATCCTCGCCCTATTAATGAGGAAGGTGAGCGTGTTGGTGATTACTTTTTCCCTCGTGATTTAGGTTACAACATTGCAAATATTGCCCGTGAAAGAACAAATGGAAATATTACCTTTCAATATGCACCGACTGAAGATCTTATTGTAACCTTGGATTACACAGCAACTATTGCAACCACTGGGGTTAACTCTATTGGGTGGGGAATGTGGAATGACTATGGAGGCAATATAAATGCCTATGAATTGGATGAAAATGGAACAGCAATTTATGCCGATATTAGTGGCAATGATGGCTCATATACTGCTTCTCGCAATACAACTGAAGTTAAAGAAGATTCATTTGGTATTAACTTAGCTTGGCAAGCAACAGATACATTGCATTTAGCATTAGATTTCCATGATTCAACCAGTAAAACAGATAATGGTAAAGATGCTGGTCTTAATAGTGCAGGTACGCTTGTTTTAGGATCAGATCAATTAATCACTAAAACGTACGATTATCGTACTGGTGATGTTCCATCAGGGCAGATTTTTTGGAATAACGGCACAACAACTTTAGAGCCAGGAGAAATAGACTCACATTTTAGTCAATTCATTCATTCACCGGGTGAAGCTAATGTAGAGCAAATACAACTACGTGGCATGTGGGAAAATACTTATAATATCCCGTTAGTCGACATAAAGTTTGGTGTAGCTAGCACTAAGCAAACTATTGGCGGCTCTAGTGCATGGAGTGGATTAATCGGTGCTTTTGGATTTAACCCTTCTTGGACTGAAATATTTCCAGACGGTATGTTTACAAAACAGAGTACTAATAACTTCTTAGATCAAATTAATGGTGGGGGAAGCAGTTTAACTCCGGATCATTATTATACTTTTGATTTTGATGAAGTGGTTACACGCTCAGAAGCCTTTTTAACAGAAGAAGCTTTAGGTAATGGTGATTATTTTGCAGCAACTCCATATCATGATTTTGCTGGTACTTTTTCGCAATCCTCAGTCGAAGAAGAAACGAAAAGTATCTACCTTCAAACAAACTGGATGTTTGAGTTAATCGGTTTTGATATGGAATTGAGTGTTGGTGTACGTTATGAAGAGACAGATGTTACGAGTAATGTTCAACAAGACGTCCCAACAAGTGTTTGGTGGCAAGGTGGCAGTGAATGGCATACTCAATATTTGAGTGGTGATAGTAATATTTTATCTTTAACGGGTGAGCATGATGTATTTTTACCTATGTTTGACTTCCGAGTTGATCTAACTGATGAACTTGTTGGGCGCGTTTCGTGGGGTAAGACAATCGCTAGAGCACCATTAGGTAATTTAGCGGGGGGACGTGTTTTATCTGGTAGTCCTAAAATAGGTTCTCGTAATGGTAATGAAGGTAACACTAACCTTTTACCATATGAATCTACTAACCTAGATCTTAGTCTTGAATATTACTACAGCGACGAAGGAAGTTATGCGTCGATTGGTTATTTCAAAAAAGACGTTAAAAACTTTATTGGAAATCAAATTGTATCAACCACTATTGATGGTTTTCACGATATCTACCAAGGTCCTCGCTGGCAGCAAGCTGAAGCTGATTTAATTGCTAATGGTGAGCAAGCAACAAGTGATGCTATTTTTGCACAAATCCAGGCCAATGGTTCTAGTTTAAATGCTCAAGGTTATTTAGAGCCAAATAGTGATGATCCATTGATTGTTTGGGATATAAGCAGACCATTCAATAGTTCTGATGAAAAAACTGTTGATGGTTTTGAGCTGGCAGTACAACATTTATTTGGTGAGTCAGGCTTTGGTGTAGGTGTTAATGCGACATTTGTTGATGGCGATGTAGAGTTTGACGTTGAAAGTTTAGACCAACAAACACCGCTAACAGGGTTAAGTGATTCTGCTAACTTTCAGGCTTTTTATGAAAAAGATGGTCTGTCGGTAAAAGTGACCTATGCATGGCGTGATGAATATCTGATTGGTGTAGGACAAGATCAAGGCTCATCTGATAATCCGCCACAATTTGCTAAAGCTTTTGGACAGTGGGATATGAGTGTCAATTATGATGTTACCGAGGAGCTCACTGTGTTTGTTGAAGGTGTAAATATTAATAATGAAACAGAGCAGGGCTTTGGCCGTTATGAAGAGCAGTTTTTATTTGCTAGACAATACGGACCTCGTTATAGCTTAGGTGCTCGATATAGCTTTTAACTAAGCCCAAATAAAGCCTTGTTGAATGTTATAACGAGGCTTTTATTTTAAGCATATCCTAACACTAATATCTGTTCGGTTATGTGATTTAACTTAATTTATATAGGAATATATTTATGGCTAGTTCTGCAGTTATTATCGATACACAGAATAGTTCAGAAAACTCATCAAGTAATCCTCCACAAAATAATATGTTCGCTTTAGTATCGCTTACTTCATTATTTTTCATGTGGGGGTTCATTACTTGCCTTAACGACATTTTAATCCCTTACTTAAAAGGTATGTTTGATCTTAGTTATACCCAAGCTATGCTGATTCAATTTTGTTTTTTTGGCGCCTATTTTATTGTTTCTCTTCCTGCGGGCGCTTTAGTGAGTCGCTTAGGTTATAAAAAAGGTATAGTGACGGGATTATCCATTGCTAGTCTTGGCTGTCTATTGTTTTATCCTGCGGCTGAAATCGGTGTGTACGCGGTTTTTTTATTAGCATTATTTGTTCTAGCAACGGGTATTACTATTTTACAAGTCTCGGCAAACCCTTATGTAAGCGCTTTAGGTCCAAGTAAAACGGCATCTTCACGACTTACTTTAACACAAGCTTTTAATTCATTTGGCACAACCGTTGCCCCATTTTTTGGTGCTTGGCTTATTTTTAGTGGTGTTGAGTCGAGCGAAGCGGTAGATGCAAGCTCAGTACAAATTCCTTATATTGCTATTGCATTAACCTTGATGGTGCTTGCGGGTATATTTGCGTTATTGAAGCTACCTAATTTAGGTCAAAATGCACAAGCACAAATATCGCCAAGCAAGGCATGGCAATTTAAACATTTACGTTTAGGTGCTGTAGGTATTTTTGTTTATGTTGGTGCTGAAGTTGCTATTGGTAGTTTTTTAATTAACTTTTTAGCAGAGCCTACTATTGCAGGTATTACTGAAGCTGAAGCCGCTAAATATATTTCTTATTATTGGGGCGGAGCTATGGTTGGGCGTTTTATTGGAGCAGGCGTGATGCAACTTGTATCAGCTAATAAAGTTTTATTTATCAATGCTGTTTGTGCTGCCATTTTAGTATTTGTTGCTATGGTGACCGATGGTTCAATTGCTATGCTGGCGATCCTTGCTGTAGGTTTTTTCAATTCCATTATGTTTCCTACTATCTTTACTTTAGCAATTAATCAACTAGGTAATGCTGCTAGCCATGGCGCTGGTGTTTTATGTTTAGCTATTGTAGGTGGTGCTATATTACCTTTAGTACAAGGCGCTTTAGCTGACGCACTTGGTATTCAGCTTTCGTTTATTCTACCTATTTTTTGTTATGCATATATCGTTTATTACGCATTAATTGGCTCTAAGCCCGATGTTACTACAATTCAATTTCAAGAGGGTGGCAAACATGAAGCTATCTAAAAGCACATTACTATCGAGTTCATTTGTTTTATTAGCTGCAGGTTGTTCAGTTGAATCATTTGACATTATCAATACAGAAGAGTCGAAGACTTGGGCACCAATAAAATCTGAAGTGACAAAAGATCCAGTTATTGAAGCTAAAGTCAGTGAATTATTGAGTACGATGACGTTAGAACAAAAAGTCGCACAAATGATCCAACCTGAAATACGTGATATTACTCCAGAAGATATGCGTAAGTACGGTTTTGGCTCGTATTTAAATGGCGGAGGGGCTTTTCCTAAGAACAATAAACATTCAACCCCCCAAGATTGGATTGAGCTTGCTGAAACTATGTATCAAGCGTCTATTGATGATTCACTAGATGGTAGTGCAATTCCTACAATGTGGGGCACTGATGCTGTTCATGGTCATAACAATGTGATTGGTGCAACATTATTTCCCCATAACATTGGTTTGGGGGCAGCGAATAATGTTGAGCTGATGACTAAAATCGCTCAAGCAACGGCTACAGAGGTAATGGTTACTGGTATTGATTGGGTTTTTGCGCCAACGGTTGCTACGGTAAGAGATGATCGTTGGGGGAGAGCCTATGAAGGTTACTCAGAAGATCCTGAAATAGTAAAGCTTTATGCTAGTGCTGTTGTTAAAGGATTACAAGGAAGTGCTGATGATGATTTTTTAGGTGATGATCGTGTTATTAGTACAGTTAAACACTTTGTTGGTGATGGGGGCACTCAAGATGGGGATGATCAAGGGGATAATCAAGCATCAGAGCAAGACCTGTATAAATTACATGCTCAAGGTTATGTCAGTGGTTTAGCGGCTGGCGCTCAGTCGGTTATGGCATCATTTAACAGTTGGAATGGTGAAAAAATTCACGGTAGCCATTACCTGTTAACTGAAGTGTTAAAAGAAAAGATGGGCTTTGACGGCTTTGTTGTTGGTGATTGGAATGGTCATGGACAAGTTAAAGGCTGTACAAATGAAAGTTGTCCACAGTCTATTAACGCAGGCTTAGATATTTTTATGGTGCCTACGGATGCATGGAAACCTCTTTATGAAAACACTATTGTGCAAGTACGTCGTGGCGAAATAGCTGAGTCACGTATTGATGATGCAGTCAGTCGTATATTACGTGTAAAACTCAGAGCAGGGCTTTTTGACAAACCAAGTCCCGCTAATCGTCAATTTTCAGGAAAAACTGAACTTATTGGTAGCGAAAAGCATCGAGAAATAGCTCGCCAAGCAGTACGAGAATCATTAGTGCTATTAAAAAATGAAGCTGGAATTTTACCTTTATCACCTAAAATGAATATTTTAGTGGCAGGCGATGCAGCTAACAATATCGGTAAGCAGTCAGGTGGTTGGACGATAACTTGGCAAGGTACTAATAATGAAAATAGCGATTTTCCTGGTGGTAGTTCAATTTATGATGGTTTACGTGCACAAGTAAACGCTGCTGGTGGTCATATAGAACTTAATGTTGAAGGTAAATTTACTAAAGAACCTGATGTTGCCGTGGTGGTGTTTGGTGAAGAGCCTTACGCTGAAGGGCAGGGAGACAGAGAGAATCTAGCTTATCAAGCAAGTCACAAATCTGATTTAGCTTTGTTAAAACGCTTGAAAGCACAAGGAATACCTGTTGTTTCAGTATTTATTAGCGGCAGACCTATGTGGATGAATGCTGAGTTTAATGCCAGTGATGCCTTTGTTGCTGCTTGGTTGCCGGGTTCTGAAGGAAAAGCTGTTGCTGATGTGTTATTGACAGATGTTAATAACCAAGTACAACACGATTTTATGGGGAAACTTTCTTTTTCTTGGCCGAATTCACCAGTACAAACAGTGAATCGTTTTGATAAAGATAATAAGCCTTTATTACCTTATGGTTTTGGTTTGAAATATGGTGAAAAAAGCACGTTAGCAAATAACTTATCTGAAGGTTTTACTTTCTCTCACAATAATCAACAAGACACTCAAATCTTTGCTGGTAAAGTAATGAAACCATGGGAAATGCTATTAATTTCAGAAGAGCAAACACTGAATATACAATCTAACAGTTCATCATTACCTGGCATTGCTTATCGCACCATTGATAAAAATGTACAAGAAGATGCTTTTCAGATCCAACTTGACGGCAGTACTACAGCAGGTATTAGATTTTCTGCAATTAATGCAATCAGTGCCGATCTTTCTATTGTATCAAAAGAAATGTCTGCACTGGTATTAACGGTTAAAAGAAATAGTGATGTGACTGCACCTGTGAGTATTTCAATGGCTTGTGACGGTAGTGAATTGACCTCTGAATCATGTATAGCGAGTGTTGATGTTTCACAAGCATTAGCTAATTTACCTAATGGTGAATGGGCAAAATTATCAATAGATGTCAGTTGTTTTGCTAACCAAGGTTTAAAGTTTGATAAACTTGTTAAACCTTTTGAATTAATGTCAAAAAGTAAATTAACATTATCAATGAGTGATGTTTATTTTGAAGCTAAGGCAGGAGAATCTGCTAATATTCAATGTAACTAGCCTTGTGACCAGGGTTATGTAACTTACTTTGTTGACTTAAAAAACCTCATATTGAACTAAGTTCATGATGAGGTTTTTTTTGAAAATTATAGTGCTATTTTCTCAAAATGACGGTCAATATATCCTCGTCATTTTATCGCTATATTGATAGGAAATCTCTTGAATCAGTAGTATAAAGCTTGAATATCTTAATGAATAAGGCTTTTTATTGTATTGAAAAAATATAATCACTTAGCTTATTAGTACCAAGTGTAATATCGACCTCATCACCTTGATATTTATCAAGTAACGCTAATCCCATTGGGGATTGCGGTGTGATTACCGTAATATGTTGCCCGAATAATTCACAACGAAACCCACCTGCTGCAGGGCCGATAAAAAACCAATGTTGTTTAGTGCTGTCTTTAGCAAGTTGCACTAATGCTGTTAATTTTATTGGCTTGTCTTCATCAAAAACTAGCAAATTTGAGTCTTGATACGCTTTAAGTGCCGTTTGTAATTCTTGCACACGTCGAGATTGCCCTTCAGCTAAATAGCTGGCCTCAATCGCTAGCGTATCATATTGGGTTTCGGCAACACTTTGATCGTCTACTGCGGCAGCATGAGCCTCATTTGCGGCATTAATCGCTTGATTTAATTCTTTCTTTAGCTCATTTGTTACTAACGAAGTTAAAGCTATTTTATCAATCTTTGCTTGATTCATATTAATTATTTTTGTAGTTAATCGTATTTGATAATGAGGATATTTAAGGGCTAAACACTTAGATGAAATAAGTATATTACCTTTAGGTATATATACTACTAATATTAATGCATTATTAATATTTTAAAATTAATCTGACAGGTGTCAAAATATGCTTGTGTTTTTGTTTGAAGATGAGTAAATTAACAGCAACTATACTATCTGGTTTGACCAATAGGAAATAATATGACAGCATCAAATGAAATAAATAATTCATCTATAGAGCAGGCTTTTCCTCACTTATTAGCCCCTTTGGATTTAGGTTTTACTCAATTAGCTAACCGCACGTTAATGGGATCTATGCATACCGGGCTTGAAGAAGAGCGTGGGGGCTTTTCAAAATTAGCGGCTTTCTATGAAGAGCGTGCAAAAGGCGGTGTTGGGCTAATTGTTACAGGTGGTGTTAGCCCTAACAAGCGTGGCACAATTGCCCCTTTGGGCAGTGAATTAAGCCATTTTTGGCATGTAAATAAGCATAAAGAAGTGACAGCAGCGGTTCATAAATACCCAACAAAGATCTGTTTACAGTTATTACACACAGGTCGTTATGCTTATCATCCCTTTAGTGTAGCGCCGAGTAAAATTAAATCGCCAATCAATCCTTTTACTCCTAAAGCAATGTCTGATGGTCAGATTCGAAGCACGATAAAAGATTATGCTTACGCCGCTCATTTAGCTAATAAAGCTGGTTATGATGGTGTTGAAATAATGGGTAGTGAAGGTTATTTAATTAATCAATTTGCTTGTCTTCGTACTAATCAACGAGATGACGATTGGGGCGGTAGCATTGAAAACCGTATGCGCTTAGCCATTGAAACAATAAAAGCGGTGCGTGCAAAAGTAGGTGAAAATTTCATTATTATCTTCCGATTATCTATGCTGGATTTAGTTGAAGGTGGTAATACTTGGGATGAAGTAGTTTTAATGGCAAAAGCTGTTGAGAAAGCGGGGGCTACCTTAATCAATACCGGTATTGGCTGGCATGAAGCACGTATCCCTACGATAGTGACTTCTGTACCAAGAGCAGCGTTTACTTGGATTACTGAGCGAATGAAAAAAGAAGTATCGCTACCGTTAATAACTACAAACCGTATTAATACCCCTGAAGTGGCTGAAGAAATATTAGCAACAGGGCAGGCGGATATGGTGTCAATGGCAAGACCATTTTTAGCTGATGCAAACTTTGTTAATAAAGCAGCGGCCAATAAATCAGATGAAATTAACACCTGTATTGGTTGTAATCAAGCTTGTTTAGATCATGTGTTTCAACAAAAAAGAGCGTCATGTTTGGTAAACCCTAGAGCTTGTTATGAAACAGAAATAAATTTTGAACCCACAAATAATCGTAAAAAATTAGCTGTTATTGGCGCAGGGCCTGCAGGTTTAGCTTTTAGTGTTTATGCATCTGAGCGAGGGCATCAAGTTGAGTTATTTGACAAAATAAGTGAAATTGGCGGGCAGTTTAATGTTGCCAAACAAATTCCAGGTAAAGAAGAGTTTTATGAAACATTACGTTATTTTAATAAGCAACTTACGTTACATAATATTCCGGTACATTTGAATAACGAACAAAGCGCAGAATCTCTATTATCGGCGGGCTTTGATGAAGTTGTTCTAGCGACAGGCATTAAACCTAGAAAATTAGATATTGAGGGCATTGATCATCCTAAAGTGCTGAGCTATTTACAAGTGTTGCGTGAGAAGATGCCTGTAGGAGAAAAGGTCGCAATTATTGGTGCTGGTGGCATTGGTTTTGATGTTGCTACTTACCTAGTGGAGTCGAACGAGTCACTGACAACTAACCTTGATGCGTGGTTAAAAAATTGGGGGGTCGATAAGAATTATCAAAGTTCGGGGGCATTATTAGAGCCGAGCGCAGCGTCTTCTGATAAACCAGAGAGACAAATTACGTTGTTACAGCGTAAAGCCACAAAAGTCGGTAAAGGTTTAGGGAAAACATCGGGTTGGGTACATCGTGCTAATTTAGTTAAACATGGTGTGAAAATGGTACCCGGTGTGAGTTATAAGTCGATAACTGATGAAGGATTAATTATCGAAGTAAATGGCGAAGAAACACTGCTTGATGTTGATAATATTATTATTTGTGCAGGACAAGAATCAAATCGTGATTTACAACAAGCGCTTGAAAATGGCGGCTTAAAAGTACACTTAATTGGTGGAGCTAATGTAGCCTCTGAACTTGATGCTAAGCGTGCTATTCGACAAGCTGCTGAATTAGCGATGATAATATAAATTTTTTAATAGAAACAAGTCGTTGTTCATTGTTATTCCACCCTATATTTATATGCTATTTCTTTTGAAAGTCGGTAAGTAAAAAGGAATAGCAATGAATATTCTTTGTTGTGGCTTGCTTAAATGAGAGTATTAAAAACATACCTAAAGTATTTCATCAATGAGGCTGAAGTAATTCAGATGTTCAAAATATAGGGTGAACTGGTAAAAAACTGTTACAACTCGCTAATAGTTTATCGAGACAATTAGCAGAATTTATTTTAGAAAAATAAAAACTGACGTATACTGCTGAAAATGCATGTATAGTAAAGCCCCTCAACCTTTGACCTTTGAAATGAAAAATTTAGTGATCAGTAATTCCGATATTGAAATATTCTCTACTCCGAAACAATATAAACAACAACTATTATCATTAATTGCTAATGCTCATCGTCGTATATATATAACAGCACTTTATCTACAAGATGACGAGGCTGGCAGAGAAATATTGCATGCTTTGTACAAAGCTAAAGGAATTAGGCCTGAGCTAGAAGTTAATATTTTTGTCGATTTTCATCGAGGTCAACGAGGGTTAATTGGAGAAAAAGATAGTTTAGGTAATCGTGCTTTATATCTTGATTTAGCTGCACAATATGAGCAAAAAATTTCAATATACGGTATTGCTGTTAAGCGAAAAGAGCTATTTGGTGTTTTACACTTAAAAGGTATGGTTTTTGATGATAATCTTTTTTATACCGGTGCAAGTATTAATGACATATACATGCATCAAGGTGCTCGCTATCGTTTAGACAGATATTATCAAATTCAGTGTTCTTCATTAACGAACAGCTTTTGTCAGTATTTAAGTAATACTTTTATTCATTCAAATCTAGCGCCATTACTTAATGAGCCTGATTTACCGAGTTCTGTTGATCAAAAACGTAATATTTTAGCGTTAAAATTATTATTGAAAAAATCAGCTTACGCAATAGACTCCACGAGTACCAACAAAAATTCGGGAGTTATTAATAACCCTATATCAATAACTCCTTTAGTAGGATTTGGCAGAAGAAAAAATCACCTAAACAAAGTTATTCGCAAAACAATTCGTAATTCACAAAAGCAGTTATTAATTTTTACGCCTTATTTTAATTTACCTCCTGTGCTGGCAAAAGATGTTGTTAATGCATTAAAACGTGGTGTGAATATCACCTTAGTTGTTGGTGATAAAAAGGCTAATGATTTTTATATTGCTGATGAATCGGAGTTTAGTACTATTGGTATCGTTCCTTATATTTATGAAATGCTCTTAAAGCGCTTTGTTAAACGCTATCAAAACTATATTGAACAAGGGTTATTGAATATATATTTATGGCAACACGAAGATAATAGCTTTCATTTAAAGGGAATTATTAGTGATGAACGTTATCATTTATTAACAGGTAGTAACTTAAATCCACGGGCATGGACATTAGATCTTGAAAATGGCTTACTACTTGATGACCCATCACAAAGTTTAATGACAAAAGTTGCACCTGAGCTTGTTACTATTATGGAGCATACTCAAAAAATTAATCATTTTAGTGAGCTTGAAGCGGTAAGTGACTACCCAACAAAACCGAAGAAGTTACTGAATAAGATTCGCATCGCTCAACTTGATCGTGTTTTAAAGCGGTTCTTATAGATTATAATCACGCTGGATTAAAAAGATTGTTTAGCTTCAATTCTAATTTCAAAAGTATCAATATTTGGGTTATCACTTTGAGGAAAAGCAAAGTCGACATGTATTACTTGTTGATTTCCTGCTGCATGTGGTGAATAAAACCTTGCTCCCATACCCACTGAATATAGCCAACCATTTTCAGCATTAGCCTCAATGCCTGCGACATCAATGTCACCAAAGGTTCGTGCGGTATCTAAAAATGCAGCACCAGCAAGATCAAATACCTTAAATAGATTGATTTTGGGATAATAACGTATTTCGTTGGTAAATTTCACACTATGCTCACCATGCTGATACTCTAAAGGAAAGCCTCTTAAACCAGAATCACCTCCAATACTAACAAGTTGGTCAAGATATTGATTATTACTGATTACATTGGTGTTGTTGAAGTAATATCCCCAGTTGTCATTGAAATTATAAAAGTATTCAGTATCAATATTCAGTAATAGTCGATCTTCACGTTGATGATATATGTCACCACTTAATTCTATATTGAGTAGCACCAGAGCATTATCATGTACTTCAAATCCTTTATGGATTTTTGCTTGAAATAGCGCCCAAGCATTATTTTCTCTTTCACCATCACTAATACCTAAACGAGAACTAAATTGCCAACCATGATTAAAATCTTCTATTTGTGTAATTAAATGAATATTTGTGAGTTTTTTAAAGTCTTTTTCTATGTAATCAAAACCGACCCAAGGGTAGATAAAATCACGATCCTGAGGTAATAAAAGTGAATAAGGGTTATCGTTTGCATTATCAGCATAATAAAATTTATGTTGTTCTTGTGTAACACCAACATGGTATCGTGCGAGCGCATTTTTATGGTTAAAACCTAGCCAAGAATATTCGGCATTTTTATAGTTAAGGTCATGGGAAAATATCGCCAATTTATTATTATTTTGATAAATAGTGTCATTACGAGACTCTTCATCAAAGCCAATCATATAAGCATTGTTAGTATAAAAACTAGCAAAGTGCTTTTGTAAAAATATCGCTTGTTGAGTACCATCGTCATTGTCAGCAAAGTGTAATTTTAAATCAATATTCTTTTGGCTAAATAAGGGAATAGTGGTTCTTAGTTTATAGCCCTTACGTTGCGAGTTTCTATAAGTTTCGATTTCTGCATCTACGCCTAAGCCAGCAAGATTTCGCTCCTTAATACCAAAACTATAGGTACTTTCTCCTCCCTGACGACCAAAACTAACAGTTGGCATTAATGACCAATTATCCCAAGTAGTAATAGTGATATTTTCTACCGCTTCATCACTACTAACCTTAGCGGCACGTAAGTATTTTCTACTACGTAAATGTCGCTCTAACTCGGCCATATCAGCGATAGTTTTTGTACATTTATTGATAAAAAAAGCAGCTTCATTTTCTAATGTAAGTTGCTTCGTGGTTATATGAATTGCATTTGCCCAGCGATGTATAAAAAGGAAACCTTTTTCATTTTCATCAAAAATCGTTTGTGGATTAAAGATAATCTTTGGCTGTTCTTGGTTACAATTGTTAGTTTCCAATGAGCTTGTTGATATTTGGTGTACGAAAGGATCGATTTGTGTCTGTGCTTGAGCATTAGTCGTGGTAATTCCGATGACGACAGAGCTTACCATCACAAAATAAATAATAGGGATAGCGCATAATATAATGTGTGAATATTTACTGCTAATAGGAATAACTGAGCTCCTTCTGTAACGTTATGTACTCACAAAAACTGTAAATGACATAAATATTTCAGAGAATTTAAGTATAGCTTATTTATTGTCTGTATTTTTATTTTTATCGAAGATAAAGCTATGTGTAGAAAGATAATATACCTTTCTCTAAAAATGAAAAAGGCCATTATTACTAATAGCCTTTTATTTAATTATTGTCTCGTCCCTAAATGTGTTTACACATTTAGGGCGTAAACAATTTAGAAAGTGTAATTTAAGCGTGCGTAATAATAACCGCCCATCCAATCAACCGTATTACCTGACCAGTAAACTGCACCACAACAATCATCACCGTCATCTTTGTCTGGGTAGGTATCGAAAATATTTCGCGCACCTGCAGCAAAGGTTAAGTCATCACTTAATGGATAGCTCATTTCTAAATCAAACAATACAACCGGATCATATTCTTGAGTTGAAGTTGCATCAGTATCGATTGCATTCTCATATGAGCCGTAGATGTTTGCACGAACTAATACAGTTAATGCATCAAAACTATGCTTAGCAGATACTACCCCCTTCCATTCAGGAATAGAGTTTTCTAAGTCAAAGGCATCTTCATTACTTAAAAAATCACTAATGTCAGAGTCTATTTCTGTTGTATTATAGTTTACAGAGCCGGTTAATATAGTATCTCCTATGGTATAGGTGGCAACGAAATCCATACCTGAAGTGGTTGTATCAAATGCATTTTGAAAATAGTTAACACCACCAATGGTATTAGCACCTTCAACACCCGCAGCGTCTAAAGCTAAAAATTTATCATAAGCATCGCCAGATGTTGGATCTGTAGATACGTCGATGGTAGAAACAGAATAAAAACGATCTTCTAAAGCAATATTATAGAAATCTAACGTTAATGTTAGCGCATCAAAATTAGCAGAAAGCCCTAGACTATAATTCACAGACGTTTCAGGTTGTAATGCTTCAGCTCCTAACGCTTGTCCTACGGTGCTTAACGCTGGAAAAAGCCCTGTAGCAACAGGTAAGCCATCGGGTAAACGTGTTGATACATTGGTCGTACCTTGCTGGCCTGGTGTAGGTGCACGGAAACCAGTACCTACTGAACCTCGTAAGTTAACCTTGTCTGTTAAACTATATTTAAATGCAAGTTTACCTACTAATTCTGAACCAAAATCTGAGTAATCCTCATATCTAAATGCTGTTTGTAAAAATAGTCTTTCAGTAATATCACTACTTAAATCAACATAAACTCCCATCATATCTCTTTCATATGACCCTGAATATTCAGGTGAAAAACCAGGGAAGCCATTTGACCCTACACCAACGGCTTGATAGACAGCATCATTCTCATCCGCACAATTCAATGTTGAACCATTAGCGATAACAGCTAAGCCAGCATCGGTTGCTGAGTCACCATTACAAAAGCCATAAGGATCTGCGCTTGAATATGGGCCAACAGAATAAGAGGCTTCATCTCCTCCTCCTAGTTCATAAGTTTCTTCCATATAAGTTAAACCAAATGCTAGTACTAAATCACTATCAAAGCCAACCTCAAACAGTTTGGTGAAGTCTGCTGATATTTGTAGTTCTTCATTAGTTAAGTCACCTGGACGGAATGACGTTGGAGAGTCAGGTCCCATAGATGGATTAATGGTATTATCTAGTGTGTAAGCAATTTCGTTTGAACCATAACGAGCGCTAATATCATAGGTCATTTCATTTGCAAACTCACCTTCTAAGCCTGTTAAAAGTGAAATGTCAGTAATTTTACCGGTAAACCTAGGAGTAAAGCCTCCAGGAAACTTCTCTAAAGGTGAATAAAGAGAACCATCAGCCAAGCGGATATTCTCAATAGTACCGTTACCTGGATAACGATAGTAAAATCCACCATCGCCTTCGCTATCGGAATAATTACCAAAAGCATATACTCGCATATTATCGTTTATGTCGTAACCTGAGTTGAAAAATAAACGAGTAGCAGAAGTGTTAGGCTGCCCCCAAGGTTGTACAACATTTTCACCGCCTAAATTTGCATCACCCAAACCGGCTAGAAATGCTTCTTCAGAGTAACCTTCTATTGATTCAAATGCAGCACTACTTTCTGCAAAACGTGGGTCATTAGGATCAACACAACCCCAAGATTCACAATATTGTTCTGAACGAGATGTTGAGTTTGAATCTGAAATTTCACCTGAAATACTTAAAAAGCCTGAGTCGCCAAGCGCAAAACCCATATTACCGGTAACAGTAACTAATTCACCATCACCTTCATAATGTTGGCCCATTTCTACTGATAAAGAACCGCCTTCATCATTATTTTTCAATTGGAAGTTGATAACACCTGCAATTGCATCAGAGCCATATTGCGCTGCTGCACCATCACGAAGTACTTCAACACCTCTTAAAGCAGAAGATGGAATAGTCGCAATATCAGGACCTTGTGTACCAGAACCACCTATTTGTACTAACGCTGAACGATGACGGCGTTTTGAATTAACTAATACCAACGTTTTATCTGTTGGCATACCACGTAAAGTTGCAGGGCGAATAAATGAGGCTCCATCAGAGATAGGTTGACGAGATAAAGAGTATGATGGCACTAAGGTTTTCAAGATATCATTGGTGTCAGTAAAAGGGACAGCCGTCAAATCTTCTTCGCTTAAAATATCAATAGGAACTGCTGAATCAGCTAAAGAGCGCGGAGCACCACGACTGCCCGTTACTATTATTTTCTCATAATTTTCTTCGGTCGCAGCGGCTTCTTCTTGAGCCGCTGTTGCGCTGATAGATATTGTGCCAATAGTACAGGTGATTAAACTGGTTTTTATTGCTTTGCTGAGTAATGTATATTTAGCCATAGTGAACCTTATTCTTCATGTTTTAGTAATTTTATTGTTGTCTTTTTGCCCCTATATCAATATAGAGGCCTGTTTTTATTCGTATAAATATTATTTTTTGGGTTTGGCTATAACCATTTCGATTTCGATTAACATATTTGGGCCGCCTGCTAAACCTGCAATTTGAAACGCTGAACGTGCTGGTTTATTTGGTTGTTCTTTTGTGCCGAAGTATTTGGTGTAAGCTTTCATAAAACCTGAGAAATCCATTTTTCCATCCATGGTTGGATCACCGACCATGAACACTTGCATTTTTATGACGTCACCAAAATCTACACCTAACTCTTTAAATGAAGCTTCAAAACGTTTAAACACATTTAATGCTTGTGTCTCGGTGTCGCCATAATACTTACGACTTCCTTTTTCTGCTGTTGCATCAACAGGACCTGGCACCATGCCGCTATGAAAAATCAACGTAGTTTCTGGTGTAACTTCTACCGCCCTAGATATAGGAAATGTGCTATTATTTGGTAGAGCATGACGCGTAACATCAGCCATAGCACTACCCATTAATAATGTGCCTGTTACTGCTGCTATTAAGGTTTTTTTCATGTTTTAAACTCCTAAGTTTATTTTAATTGGTATATATAAGTGGCTAAATTCGCCGCATCTTCTTCGGATAAAACCACACTACTAGCGGCTTGCATTTGTTGTCCGTAACTATCCGATTTATCTGTGCCTCTGTATCCCAGTCGAAAATGATTTAATTGAGTAACTAAATACCAATCGTTTAAACCATTTAACTTTGGTGCACCTAATTCTTTGTTGCCCTCACCGTTTTCACCATGGCATGCTGTACATGCTTGGTATTTCTTTTCACCTAAATGGATATCGCCTGCAATAAGCGCTTTTGGCTTAGGTGATTCAGTTTTTGTGACCCATGCAGCAATCTTTGCTATTTCATCGTTTGACAACTTTCCTACCATCAGCATCATCTCGCCACCAGTTGTATCTTCGGGATGACTTCCTCGTTTACCCGATTTAAAATTGAGTAATTGACGCTCTATATACCAAGTTGATAAACCTGTTAGCCTTGGTGCGCCGATATTAACGTTGCCCATTAATTGGCTACCATGACAAACCGTGCAGTATTCTAATCCAGCAGGAGTAGGTGCTTCTTTCGCTTGTACATTTTGTAAAAACAAAGCATTAACAATAATTAATATCAGTACGTTAACTCGCATGAATTACTCCTTGCTTACTTGCACTTAAGCCAATCATTTTATTAAGTTGTTGTAACGCTTGTTCACTAGAAGCTAGAGCCCCTTCTTGCCAAGCTGTATGGTGACTTATTTGATCACCTATCATAAAATGGCGTCCCTCAGGTTTTTGTAATAAGGCGAAATATTCATCCCATACATCTGCGGGTATACTAGAACCACAGCCCATTTGGTAATTCATTCTTGCCCAAGGGATTGAAACGCCACTTTCGATATATTTGCTGTAGCCAGGGTGAATCTTTTCGGCATTAGCTGTAGCTACTTTTAGGCGATCTTCATGAGATAAGGCTTCAAACATTTTTACGGTTTTTTCTTGCCAAGAGTATGCGCCTAAAATTACGCCTTTCTGAGCATGAATATCGTGAGAAGGGTACCAAATTTGGTTAATTGGTCCTGTGCTGTAGCTAATGCCACCATAAATGCCATCACGTTCCCAAAAACGTTCTTTCATTTGGAAGCCTATTTTGAATAAGTGTCCACGTTTATAGCTATTCAAGGCTTTTTGATAGGCTGAATCGAAATTATTTTCTATACCTGCCATAAAGTATGAAGGGATATTATTAAAACAATAATCTGCTTTTACGGTTTTAAATACACCACCTTCTTGATAGGTGACTTCTACACCATCCTCTCTGTTGAAGATTTTTTTGACTTGGGCATTCAATATAGGCGTTGTTTTTATATTCTTTAAGAACCCTTTCACTATAGAGTCCATACCGCCTACTGGTTCCATTAGTGGCTCACACCAATCGTATTGTTCAGCCCCTAATAAGCCACCATACCAAAAACTACTATCTAACATAGCTTTTAGCTCTATTGGTACATTAGGGGTGGGGTGTTCCATCATTCTATCTGTGACTGAGCCAGCTCTTTCACTCCCACGATATTTACCATTTTCGGTTAAATCACCATAGGTTTGAGAAAAAGATATAAGCTTTGCTACATCTTCTTCTGATAAAAGTTGGTCGTATTGACCGTTATCTGCTGCTTTCCATAACAGCTCAGACATTAAGCCTCGAACATCTGTATGATACTCAACAATACGTTTAGGTTTGCCTCCTAGCGACTTTTCATCATGAAAATAAGCCATTTTGCTACTATTAGCTTTGACCTGTAATGGAACATTTAATGTTTTACAATAGTGCAACACTCTCTGATGATGACCGGGTATTCTGGCTGGTCCACAGTTTAAATATAAGTTTTCTTGTTTATCAAAATTACAAATTTGTGGTCGACCCATTTCATCTATCTTGTCACCATGTCGTACAGTTAAGTTACGTCCACCAGGTCGAAAAGAAGCTTCTAAAATAGTACATTCATACCCAGCTCGTTCTAATTCTAAAGCGGTAGCTAAACCCGAAATTCCAGCACCTAAAATTAATGCTGTGGGTTTTGTACCTTTTGCCGCGGGCTGTACTTTAATAGGTCCATTGTAAGAGCTTTCAGGGGTTAAGCCTAAGGCTAGGCTTGTTTTTAGTAATGCGGATGAACCACCGGCAGCACCAACATAGGTTAGAAATTGTCGTCTTGTTATATTAAACATAAATACGTTCGTTAACTCCATGGAATTGATTTAGACACTAGGTCAAAACATTAATATGATGCTAACTAACGCTTTCGTATGACTGAATACTGAATAATATTGTACCGCCCTATATTTTTTCTATGCCTCCTAAAAACAGAGTATTAGAAGCTGTTTTTTTTAAAAAAAAAGTATATAAAACAAACGACGGCATAAAAAATGCTTAAAAAAATTATATCTTATACCTTGAAGAGATAAGTTCTGAAAGGCTCTCTTTATTTAATAGAGGCGTAAATGAATTCTAAACAGTTGCAATATTTTTTGACTACAATTGAACAGGGAAGTATTACTGCTGCGGCAAGGGAATTGGATGTTGCTCAACCAGCAATTAGTTTACAAATAGCTAATTTAGAGCATGAGTTGAAAACTAAGCTATTTGAGCGTGATTTTCGTGGAGTAACACTAACTGATGCAGGTAAGTTGTTTGAAGATCATGCTCATCTCATTTTATCTCAAATATTTAGTGCTAAAGCTGATCTTATGCAAGTACAAGAGGATTTCAAAGGTAAAGTGGTTGTTGGGATAAGCCAGGCAGCTTGTAATGTACTATCAGCAGTTTTAGTAACAGAGTTAGAGCATAGGCATCCTGGTATCAATCTATCTTTTAAAATTGGTCCAACACATGTTGTTGATAAATGGTTATTAAAAAAAGAGGTAGATCTTGCTATTTGTTACGGTTCTAAAATTAATAAAAATGGCAT
Source organism: Colwellia sp. 5_MG-2023 (assembly GCF_030547795.1). Lineage (NCBI taxonomy): Bacteria > Pseudomonadati > Pseudomonadota > Gammaproteobacteria > Alteromonadales > Colwelliaceae > Colwellia > Colwellia sp. 5_MG-2023. The sequence goes on from NZ_JAUOPW010000010.1 coordinate 63,210, forward strand.
ACTCTTATTAAAAGAGTCACTTTCTTTGTATATATCTAAGCAGCCCCAAAATCCAACATTTAGTGAGCTAGCAATGTATGGATCAATTCCATTTGAAGAGCTGCAAAACTATGAAATTTTTATGCCCGATGAACAAGACGCTTTAGCCGAATTATTAAATCGTCAAGCTACTAAAGTTGGCATTAATCTGAAAACTAAAAAAGCTTTTGGACAATTAATGACAACCTTGCACTATGTAACCCAAGGGTTAGGATTAATTATTGCGTCATCATCAGCCACCTTTCATTTAGAACTTAATCAACAACTGAGAAAAATAGATATTATTCAGCCAAGTATATGGCGTGATGTTTATTTACATACAGCAGAAAAAAATGATCAAAGTCCAGCTGTTTTAGCTGTATTTGAATTAATTCGTGAAACTACTGCTATGGCTTATGAAAACAATACCTGGCAAGGAGAATTAATTGATACCCAATATGCACGAAAACCTGAAATAGATATTAAAGCGATGGTTGAAGATTAACGTTTAAGGCCAGTTAATATAATATTAAGCTCATTAAGTTAGTTCTTACCCAGAGCTCGCTAAAGGCTTAAAAATAAAATTATTGGAATTGGTATTCCTCTGCTATTTCTCCACCATCACGATAATCATTAAGTAAACTGAATGCTGGCTAACCCGTATGCAGTTATTGTTTTAATTTTAATCGATAAGGTAAACTCTCTTGATATAAAAAGAGTAATTTTTTAGTTAATACGATAAAAATCAATTAGCTAAAAATAAAAAACAATACAATAAAAATAAATAGCGTTTTAAACGAAAAAAGCACTCGAATTTGATCGTATCTCACTATAGAATTACTCTCTTAATCAAATTTTTTAAACTCTAGAATAACTGTGTGTTAAGTACACAAATTGTTTTAGAAAAGCACAATCAATAGGATGTTTCATGGCGGGTGTAAATAAAGTAATTATTGTAGGTAACTTAGGTAAAGATCCTGAAGTGCGTTTTATGCCTAATGGTGGTGCGGTGGCAAATATCACTGTGGCAACATCTGACACATGGAAAGATAAGCAAACTGGTGAGCAAAAAGAAAAAACAGAATGGCACCGTGTTGTTATGTTCGGTAAATTAGCTGAAATTGCAGGCGAATACTTAAAAAAAGGATCAAAAGTTTATCTTGAAGGTTCATTGCAAACGCGTAAGTGGACTAATCCACAAGGACAAGATCAATATACTACTGAAATTGTATTACAAGGATTTAATGGTGTAATGCAGATGTTAGACGGTAAACCGTCGGGTCAAAATACAGGTTTTCAGCAACAAGCACCTCAACAACAAGGTCAAGCTCAAAATACTGGTTTTCAGCAGCAAGCACCTCAGCAGCAAGGTGGTTATGCACCACAAGGGCAGCAACAGGCTCCACAACAAGCTTATAATAAACCAGCACAACAAGGTGGCTATCAGCAAGCTCAACAAGCGCCTCAACATCAAGGTGGTTATGCACCACAAGGTCAGCCACAAGGTGGCTTTGCTCCACAGGGACAACAACCTCAACAAGCACCTAAAGTGAATCCACAAGAGCCATCAATTGATTTTGATGATGATATACCATTTTAATTTTTCAAAAAATAAAATGTAAACTTTAAATTAAATAAAACCCTGTTAATTCAGGGTTTTTTGTAATGTTTTTAATATATTTATAGGTAAGCCCATGAAACGTATTGTACTTTATACCATGGAAAAATGTCCGCATTGTCAAACCGCAAAACGCTATTTAGATGAGCAAAGGATCCCTTATCGTTTATGTAATGTGCAAACACCAAAAGGTCAAAAAGAGTTTTCTGCAATAGGTATGCGAGCTGTGCCTGTATTAAAAATAGGCGATCAACTATTGAATGGCTTTTCTATCGCTAACTTTAATAAGCTATTTAAAAGTTAAGCAGTACCGCTAGTTATTAACTTTAACTTCATGTTAGGCTATATCTACTTATAATTCTGCTATTTACTGCTTGCGGTATATAAAATTTATTTTTAAGGATAAATTACCTTGCAGCTAGTTTTTCGATATATTTTTCTGGTATTTGTTACCTGTTGTTTTTTTGTGGCTAATGCAGCGAAGTTAACAGATAGTTTGGCATTGCAAAATATAGAGCATGCCTTACATAAAGAACCATGGACAACATATCAATCATTACTGGAACAAGCTGATCAAATAGATGAAATGTCACCGAATTACAAACTTTGGTGGCTATTACGTAAAGCAGAGGCCGAAAATTTATTGTATTTTTTTGATAGGTTTGAGGCAACAGTTGAAGAGTCTCTTGCAGCTGTACATGAAAATACCCCCGCTAGAATACTTATTAACCTTGATATTTTTCGTGGTCTAATCCTTCAACGCGAAGGTCACTACCTTCGCTCACAAAAGTTATTGAAAAAAGCGCAAGAATCCGCACTAGCAAATGATTATATTGCTTTAGCTGTGCAAGCTAAACAAGAACTGGCATATACCCTTAGCTTAACTGGCGTTTATGAATTGCCATTAACTGAATTACAACAGGCTTATATGGAAGCCTTTATGTTAAATAATGAGTTCTTAATTGCTAGAATTAATGAGGTCTATGGTGCCATTTATGGTTATATGCATGATTATGCTAAATCAATAGAGTATTACCATAAAGCATTAATAAGTTATCAACAATTAGCGTATCCATATTATGAAGGTGAGGCTGTATACGGTTTAGCGGTCACTTATCGTTATTGGGGGAAATATGAATTGGCAATCGAGTACTATAAACGGTATCGAAAAATAATTGAATTTAGCCCCAACAATATTAATGGTAAATTTTTTGCGGCTTATGGCATTGCCATGAGTGAAGCGAGTCGAGGAAGTTGTGAGCAAGCATTAAGGTCTATTAATTATGCTGTAAGTATTGAAGGATTAAGTGATTACAAAGCTGAATTATACAAAAGGAAATCGGAATGTTTGATTACAGAAGGTAAGTTAGATGAGGCAAAAATAGCGTTAAATAAAGCAGAAGAAATATTTTACTCGCTACCCGAATTACTTGGAACTCGCTGGCAAATAGAAACATTAAAAATTGAGGCTAAATTAGCAGAGGCTCAAGGTAATCATAAAGAGGCATACAAACTATTGGAACAATTTAATGAAAATGAAATTGAATTGTTAAAAGAAAATATGTCTGATCGGCTATTACATGTCAGAGCAACACTAGAAGCAGATCGGCAAAATGTAGAAATATCACTATTGCAACAACGTACTAAAGTACAGCAGTTGGAATTTGAACAACAGAAACAAGCTAATACGTTACAAGTATATGTGATTGTTTTTGTCGCTACCCTGGTTTTAATTATGCTGTTTTTCACTTATTTTCAATGGCACCACAATAAAAAATTAAAACAGTTATCGATTAGAGATCCGCTGTCTAATTCATTCAATCGACGATATGTATTTAATTTTCTACATAAATTAATTGATGCTAACTACGATGAAAAAAATACTATTTCAATTATGGTGATAGATATAGATGATTTTAAGCGCGTAAATGATTTATATGGGCATCCTTTTGGAGATGAAGTAATTCGCCAAGTAGCAAACATAGGTGCTAATATTTTAAGAAAAGAAGATGTAATTGGTCGTGTTGGTGGTGAAGAGTTTCTTTGTGTTTTGCCAAGGATTGATGCTGTACAAAGTTTGCATATTGCGCAGCGTTTTGTAAACACTGTTAATCAGCACGAGTTCATTACTGAAAGCAATAATGGTGATATTCAAAAAATTCAAGTGAGCGTAAGCATAGGTTTAGCAACAACTTCTAAAAAGGTTAACACGAGTACTGAGCTTTATTTGCAAGCAGATAAAGCGCTTTATCACGCAAAGCGTAGTGGTAAAAACCGCGCTATACAATATCAAGAGTCTATGCAATATATGAATAACAGCAAAAAAAATTACGAAATTCCTACATTTGATGAGAAATAATTACTTAAGTCAATCAGTCTCATCACCCTCTTTTTTAGCGTCTGTACCTTTATTCAATTGTGCTATCACGTTACTGCAAGACTATATAAAAGAGTTAGGTTATCAGCCTCAAATTCATTTTGAACTTGAGGGGTGCTATCAAGTAAATAATGCAAAAAGTCTTACACAAAAGTTAAACTTTGATCTTATTAATCAGTATTTACGTAGTGTAGATATAGACGGTGAAATTGTCAGTGAATATTGGCGAAACCAATGGGAGTACGTTTCTTTATTTAATGGCCAAAGTCCGCTAAAAGAAGCAATGAATTTGCATCAAATGCTTACTCAGTTGCCACAAATATTTCAACGGTTGTATGGTCAACATGGTGTTATTAATACGTTAATTGAACCGGTAGTTTGGTCTGGTGACCAAGGTAAGTTAGCAACCGGTTCTAGTCAAATTTTTACCGATGACACGAGAGCTGTTCATATCCCTAATGCTATTCAACTTAATGCTAGCGTGCTTAATAAGCAAGGCATGAACCTTATTGCAGAAAAAAACTTTGGTGAATACTTACAGTTTTGTTTTTTACGTACTAGCTTTGAATGTTCTTTATTATATTTACCGGAAGAAGCTGCTTTTGAACGCTTATTACTGAAAAGTTATTACGGTTTAGCTCAAGAGTTATGTTCACCAATCGATATTTCAGGGGGGCATCAAGGAAGTATCGCTTTATATCAAAAGCTGGGGAAGCATAATCAGAATATGGGGGAAGAGCCTTTGCTGTTTGACAGATATAACAAGGTTATTTCTGTACAGCAAAACTGGCAGAAAACGGCTAGAATTGAACATAGATTAGGTGCTTCCAGCCTTTATTATAATCCCTATGTCAATGTGATATATGGCTTATTAAATATTGTAGATGCTATTGAAGCTTACGAAAATGATAAGTGCTTATCTGTGCCGAGGTTTGTCTCAAGCACTTTACCTAAGTCATTATTTACTCATAACGATGATATCGTTTCTCTTGGCGCTATCGATATATTTACTGCAAGTTCATGGTTTAGCGAAAGTTTAAATACAGTCCAAGAAAAATACAGTAAAACTAATTCAACACTCGTACTTGAAAGCCCAATGTTGCTGGGTAATAAAATTAAGCAAATAATATTAAATACTTATCAAGTAAATATAACAAAATAAGAAATGATTTATGGAAATAAAACCTATAAAGGCTCCTTCATTAAATGGCACTGATGTTAAGGCTAAAAAGCAAGAGCTTAAAAAGTATTTCAGACAAACATGGACAGAATATGAGTCACTATTTTCTCTGATAAATAGTGATAGTGCTTATTTTTTAAGGCCGGAGCCTCTTCGTCACCCGTTAATTTTTTATTATGGACACACGGCTAGTTTTTATATTAATAAGCTTATGCTAGGTAAGTTTATTGCAACACGTATTAATGATCGCATAGAAGCTATTTGTGCGGTTGGTGTTGATGAGATGAGTTGGGATGATTTAAACGATGAGCATTATGATTGGCCGACAGTTGCTGAAGTTAAATGTTATCGAGATCAAGTTGCAATCCTGATTGAAAATCTTATTGATGATATGGAGTTATCGTTGCCGATAACAAAAAATTCACTTGCGTGGATTATTCTGATGGGTTGTGAACATGAGCGAATTCATATTGAAACATCATCCGTTATTATGCGTATGCTACCTTTGCAATACCTTAGTGAGAGTGAAGACTGGCCTACCTGTAAAAAGAGTGCTGATGCGCCCGAAAATAGATTAGTATCGATCAAAGGTAGGCTCGTCGAGTTTGGTAAACCTAAAAGTGATGACTCATTCGGATGGGATAATGAATATGGCTATAACACCCTCAATTTAGATGACTTTAAGGTTTCTAAATACTTAGTGTCTAATCAAGAGTATCTAGCATTTGTTAATGCTGGAGGATACCAAAACCTAACATTTTGGACAGAAGAAGGGCAACAATGGTTACGTTTTTCTAAAGCGAGTAAGCCCTATTTTTGGGTAGAAAAGAGAAGTGAAACTAATGAGAAATTATATTGGCAACGTAATTTACTGAATGAAATCCCGTTACCTTTAAATTGGCCAGTAGAAGTTAATTACTTAGAAGCTAAAGCTTTTTGTCAATGGAAAAACAGCCAGGTTGCCGATACTGAAAGCCAATATATACGCTTACTTACTGAAGCTGAATGGTTATGCTTACGTGATAAAGTTGATGGTGATTTAGCTTCTTGGGAGCAAACACCGGGCAATTTAAACCGTGAACATTATGCATCTTCTTGTCCTATAGATGAATTTGAGCATGATGGCGTATTTGATGTAATTGGAAATGTTTGGCAATGGACTGAATCAACTATTGATGGCTTTGAAGGTTTTGAAGTTCACCCATTATATGATGATTTTTCTACACCGACCTTTGATGGTAAGCATAATTTAATTAAAGGTGGTTCTTGGATTTCTACAGGAAACGAAGCTCAAAAATATTCTCGTTATGCATTTAGACGGCACTTTTTTCAACATGCTGGCTTTCGTTATGTGCAAAGCAATAATAAAAGAATACCAAATCTTGATGCTAACCCTTATGAAACTGACCGTGATATTTGCCAGCAACTCCATGCTCAATATTCGTTGAAAACGGAATCATTTATTAATGAAATTTTTAATGCACCCATTAAAAATTATAGTCAGCAAATATCTGACTATATTCTAGGCGCTATGGAAAAACATAATATAGCCGCCGATAAATGTTTGGATTTAGGTTGTAGTGTGGGCAGAAGTAGTTTTATTTTAGCCCAGTATTTTAATCAAGTGGATAGCGTTGATTTTTCTGCGCGTTATATACGTCATGGTGTTAGCTTGCAACAAGGAAACGCCGTTCGCTATTGCTTAGAAAATGAAGGGGATATAGTTGATTATTATGAGGTTAGTTTAAAGTCGCTTGGCTTACCTTCTCACAATAATATACATTTTAGCCAAGGAGACGCGGGTAACCTAAAAAGTGGTTTTGATAACTATGATGTTATTTTAGCTCAACAGGTACTCGAGAGTAGTTATAATCCGCGTCAATTTTTACAAACAGCTCATCAACGCATAAAAAGCGAAGGTTTGCTTGTGATTGTTTCTGATTATTACTTTGGTGAACACCATACCGCAAAGAATAACTGGTTAGGAGGAGTAAAAGTTAATGGTGAAAATGTGACTGGCTTTGACGGATTGTCGGAGCAATTAGCGCCTCATTTTAACTTAGTTGCCCAACAAGAACTAACGCGGGTGATTCAAGTCAATCAACGTAATTTTATTTTAAAGCGTCCTCAATTAAGTATTTGGCAGTTAAAGTAACTCATTAATACTCCTCTTCTTATCTTTTGCACCAAATATAATCTCAGCAGATAATTGCTGTGCAATTTTGGTGCAACGTTTAATGTTTCTAAGTGTAACAAAAACACAAATTGTTGATATTGTTCGTTTAATTTTTATGGCACATGAATTGAATTATATAGTTCAATATTAACTAAAATTAAAAATAAGAGGTCTACAGTGAAAATAGTTAACGCAATAATTAAACCGTTCAAACTCGATGATGTTCGTGAAGCCATCTCTGAAATCGGTGTTGAAGGGATAACTGTTAGTGAAGTGAAAGGTTTTGGTCGTCAAAAAGGACATACAGAATTATATCGTGGTGCAGAATATCAAGTAGATTTCTTACCAAAAGTTAAACTTGAAATTGCTGTTAATGACGACATAGTTGAACGCTTAGTTGAAGCAATTAGTAAAGCAGCGTACACAGGTAAAATTGGCGATGGCAAAATCTTTGTCTATAACCTTGAACAAGCCATTCGCATTCGTACAGGTGAGCAGGATTCAGAGGCTATTTAATCTGTATTCATATTGCTTGCTGTAAAGCTAGGTAATGAATTCACATTAGTAGACTTAAATACTTCGGCTTTGTGTTTTCATTCAAATTTAATCTTACAGCTCATACCTGACCAATTACTGTTACAAAAATTATTATAGGATCAATTATGGAACAAAATATTTTTCAACTTCAATATGCTATGGATACATTCTATTTCTTAGTTTGTGGTGCCTTAGTAATGTGGATGGCCGCTGGCTTCTCAATGTTAGAAGCAGGTTTAGTTAGATCTAAAAACACAACTGAAATTTTAACTAAAAACGTTGCTTTGTATGCTATTGCTTGTGTTATGTACCTAGTAGTAGGTTACGATATTATGTATGGCGGCGGTGTTTTCTTAAGTGGTATTGGCCTTGATGGTGCTGCTGATGCAGACGCTTTAGTTAGTACGGTATTAGCTGAATCTGCCGAAGCGGGTTTCGATGGCGGTGCGGTTTATGCAAATGCAGCTGACTTCTTCTTCCAAGTAGTATTTGTAGCAACAGCTATGTCTATTGTTTCAGGTGCTGTAGCTGAACGTATGAAATTATGGGCATTTTTAGCTTTCACAGTTATCTTAACTGGTTTTATCTACCCAATGGAAGGTAGCTGGACTTGGAATGGTGATGCTGTATTTGGTTTATATACATTAGGTGACCTAGGTTTCTCTGATTTTGCTGGTTCAGGTATTGTTCATATGGCTGGTGCTTCTGCTGCTTTAGCAGGTGTTTTATTACTTGGTGCACGTAAAGGTAAATATACTAAAGATGGAAAAATAAACGCTATCCCGGGTGCTAATTTACCAATGGCTACCTTAGGTACATTTATCTTATGGATGGGTTGGTTTGGTTTTAATGGTGGTTCTGTATTAAAACTTGCTGATATTAACAGTGCTAACTCAGTAGCTATGGTGTTCTTAAACACTAACGCAGCGGCGGCAGCAGGTGCAATTGCAGCGCTTGTTTTTGCTAAAATCTTATTTAAGAAAGCTGATTTAACCATGACATTAAATGGTGCACTAGCAGGTCTAGTTGCTATTACAGCTGAACCTTCAACACCAACACCATTACAAGCAACAATATTTGGCGCAATTGGTGGTATTATTGTTGTTCTTTCAGTTATTGCTTTAGATAAAGCTAAGATTGATGATCCAGTAGGTGCTATATCGGTTCATGGTGTTGTAGGTTTCTTTGGCCTAATGATTGTTCCAATTACTAATTCAGGTTCTAGCTTTAGTGGTCAGTTAATTGGTGCAGCCACTATCTTTGTTTGGGTATTTGTAACTAGCTTTGTAGTTTGGTTCGCATTGAAGAAAATTATTGGACTTCGTGTAACTGAAGAAGAAGAATATGAAGGTGTTGACCAAGCTGAATGTGGTATGGAAGCTTACCCAGAATTCACTCGAGGTTAATATTAATATACTGATATTAGCACTCTAAGATTGGTATATGTTAAAGTAATAACTGAATATTATTACTAAAAAAAGCAGCGATTTCGCTGCTTTTTTTTTGTCTTGTTCGGCATGACTTTAATTTTCTATGAATATCTTCTTATTAACAAAGGAATTAAGCTCAGCAGAATAAACCAAGCAAAAGTACCGCCACCACTACTATCATTATCAGGCGTAGGTGTTGGTTCAGTAGGTGCTGTGATTAGCGTGTTTCTAACAGGAGATAAATCACCATCAGTTACTTCAGCGGAGTCGACAATAACAATTTGTTCAACAATCACAAAGTTTTCTATACCAGGCGTTGCTAAATCACTACATTGTTGATCATCCGCAATAACCATTGGTATGCCTTCTAAATTTGCAGAATTACATAAAGTAAGTTGAGCTATGTTATCAATGGTTGTCATACCATCACCAATAACTTGGCCAAAAACAGTAAAGCCACTATTTTGTAAGTCTAGGTTGCTAGCGTTATCAGCTAAATTGAAGAACCATTGATCTGTTGCACTGTCAGGATCTCCGCCAAGCTTAGCCATGGCAATAGTGCCTCTGACATTAGAATATATTGGCTCGTTAATCACTGCCGGGTTTGTTTCGATTCGAGTTAGCGGAAAATTACCTTCGAATGTATATCCACCGCCTTGTACAACAAAGTTGGATGAAACACGGTGTACTACTGAATTAGTATAATGCTGCTCTTCAACATATTGAAGAAAGTTATTAACTGTTTCAGGGGTACTACTATCGAATAAATTAACTTGAAAATTTCCTTGTGAGGTTTGAAACTCAACAATTGTCGCATTTACAAGTGTGGTAAAACTAATGGATAACAATATGGTATAAATAAATTTTTTAAACATGATATACAGCCTATATAAGAAACATTGCTGCATCATAGTCGTAGTTGTATAATTATTCAATCATGCTCGTACTCATTACTAAACAGTTACATTCAAGAATTATTAGTGCTATAACTGAACAAGGTACTTCCTTTAATTCATCATCTATTTCCTCAAGGCATACTATGTGGCGCATCTTGTTGCTATTTATATTAATATTTACCGTTGCATTAAATGTTCGGGCGCAAAATATCGAAAATGAGTTGGAAGAGATCGGACAGCAAGCCAATAAAGCTATGGCGATCGTTAAACTCAGTCAATTACTTGAAAGTGAAAAACTGAATAAAACCCAGCGTATTAGAATACTTATACAACAAAGCAATGCTTATTTTACCTTGAGTAATTTACAAAAAGCGTTGGAAATAATTCAACAAGCGAAAGCCCTACTTGATGAGAATAGTTTGTCACAACTACAAGCCGATGTTGACAAACTAATGGGCATTATCTTGTATTTTCAAGGTGAATATGCTCAATCTTTAGTTGCGTATGAAGCAGCGTTAAATTATTTTCAACAGCAAGTTTTCTCAGCAGAAAAAGCAATTAAACAAGCTCACTTATTAAACAATATTGCATTGGTGCAAACGTCTAAAGGGGATTCGCTTGCAGCATTGAAAGCTTATAAAGAAGCTGATGAGTTGTATCAATATTATGGTAGTGAAGTTGATAAAATCGATGTTCGCTATAACCTTGCTGTACTTTATTTAAGTCTGCGTCGTTATGATATTGCTATTAACATGTTTGAAGAGGTAATTAGCAAGAGGGAGGTTTTAAATGATGAACACGGCATTGCTAAAGCTTCCGCTGGTATTGGGGTTTCTTATAAACAATCAGGCCAATATCAGAAGGCCGAGAGCTATGTAATGAAAGCATTAACATACTTTCGAAACAATGATTACCATATTGATGCTGCTTCACAATTTCATAATTTAGCAGAAATAAACTATGAACTGTCTAATCTAGATAAAGCTTCAGAATATGCTAACTTAGGTGTGGAATTAAGTAAAAAAATAGGTCATCAAATGACTTATGGAGGTAGCTTACACACTTTAGCGAAAATTTATTTTTATCAAGGTGATATTGAACGCTCTCATATGTATTTAGATCTATCGAATGCGGTCGCAAAAAAAATGGGTTTCCAACAGCTAATTAATGGTAATTTAGGATTAAGTGCGTTGCTTTATGCTGCAGATGGAGAGACAGCAAAAGCATTAATGACTCAATTAGCTTACCAAAAGGAACGTTTAAAGTTATCAAACGAAACACTTAATGAGCAAATAGCACAATTTGAATCTGTACAACTTAGCCAACAAGTAAAAAGTCTGCAGCAAAGTAAGAAGCTACAGGAGTTAGAGTCTACTAAGGCAGATCAACAGCGCGAATTTATTATACTTATCTTCGCTTTTTTATTAACGGTATTGTTTTTGATATATCGACGCTATTTGGAAAGAAGGTTAACCAAAAAACTAGAAAATAGAGTAAAACAACGTACTGAAGCGTTAGAGTTTCTAACAAAAGAATTACAAGATGCCAGTATGGTTAAAAGCCAATTTTTAGCCAATATGAGTCATGAGATTCGAACACCACTTACCGCGGTTCTAGGACAAGCAGAAGCGATTATTCATGGCGATTTCGATAATGAAGATTTGCTCCATGAAGTTGAAGTTATTCATAATAATAGCTTACATCTACTACAACTAATTAATGATATTTTAGATTTAAGTAAAATAGAAGCGAATAAATTTGAACTCGAGAATAGACGTCAAGATTTACATACAATCGTAGATAAATTAAATGATATGTTTACTGAGCAAGCGCAACGTAAAAATTTATCATTTACAGTAAGCCATCATCTACCAACTCCCTTTATTATCGATATCGATGGTTTACGGTTAAAACAGATTTTGATAAATCTATGCTCTAATGCTATTAAATTTACCAAAGAAGGCTGGGTTTCGTTAGATATTGCCATTATAGATAAAACATTACTATTTACTGTCACCGATACAGGAATAGGAATGAATAAAAAGCAAATGGCAAAAATGTTTAATATATTCACCCAAGGTGATAATAGTATTAGCCGACGTTTTTCTGGCTCAGGATTAGGGCTATTTTTATCTGATCAACTAGCAAAAGTAATGTCAGGAAAAATAACGGTTACTAGTCAATTGAATCAAGGCAGTACTTTTGTTCTCAAATTACCTTTTGGCGAGGTGTATTCTGTTTTAGATGGTGTTGAGAATAATGAACAAGCACTCGGTATTCGTGTTAACAAAAAGCAGTATACCGGTAAAATATTACTGGCAGATGATCATGATGATAACCGCCGTTTAATTGCTCGTTTACTCACTAACTTAGGTCTAGAGGTGCTTGAAGCATCTAATGGAATAGAGGCAGTCGAGTTATGTAATGAGCATAAACCAATAATAACGTTATTAGATATCCAAATGCCTAGAATGGATGGCATACAAGCATTAGAAGCGTTGCGAGAGAAGGGCTGTGATCGCCCTATTTATGCATTAACCGCTAATGCTATGGCACATGAAATTGCACAATACCTAGCGTTAGGTTTTGCTGGGCATCTTAAAAAACCTATTGAACGAGAGGTTTTTATTGCCACTATTGCTCAGCATTATCCTGAGAAGGCTAGTATTGACAAAAACAATGTTGAAAAAGGTAACATCGGATCCGCGAATTTTGAAGCTAATGTATTACTTGAACAAAAAGTAGATGACATAGATATATCGGATATTACTAAGTCATTTATAAATAATTTATCGCAAGATAAGCAAGAATTGATAGATTATCGTCATAATAATGAATATAAAGCGTTAGCTAAATTAGCACATAAAATTTCAGGTGCGGCACAAATGTTTGGTTTTATAGAAATATCACAAAGTGCTATGGAACTTGAAAGTGCTATTAAGAAACAAAAATTAGAGATTGTTGACGACTTGACTCATTGCTTAATTGATGAAATAAATCTTGTTCTAAGCAATTCTCATAAAGATAAAGATAAAGATAAAGATAAAGATTAATTTACCTAATTTTAATAGACTGTAAGTCAGTTATAAAACTGTATTTTATTTATAGTTTTAACAGCTCTATAGATACTCGCATTTTGATTGGATTTAGGTATATACTCTTCTAATAAAACATAAAATTACTATCAGGATTTCAAATGGCTAGAGAACAATTTGGTGTTTGTGCAGAGCCAAACTTACATGGCAGTTATTTACTTTTTAATGTGTTAGATAATAGAAATGCATTTATTCGGACTGCTTTGTCTCGCTTACCTGAATTATTTGATGATTATGCAGATCAATTTTCAGAAGCTAATTTAACGGGTGTTGTTGCTATAGGTGCAAATTATTGGGACGAATTCTACCCGCAAGCACGTCCTGCACTGTTGAAAGCGTTTCCTTCAATGGATAATGATGACAGAGTCGCCCCTAGTAATAATGTTGATATTTATATCGAAATCCGTAGTGATCGCTCTGATGTTAATCATATTGTTTGCTCTAAAGTGTGTCAGCTACTTGCTGATAGTGTTGAGCTAATTGAACAAGTTCAGGCTTTTCGTTTCTTAGATGGTCGAGATTTAACCGGCTTTGTTGATGGCACTGAAAACCCTCAAGGTATGCACCGTAGAAATGTTGCGTTAGTGCAAGAATCTGATGACGCTAATTTTGCAAGCGGTAGTTATTTACACATTCAGCGTTACAAGCATAATTTAACACTCTGGAGTTCGTTGAAAAATGAAGAACAGGAGGATGTTTATGGGCGTACGAAAGTAGATAATATTGAGTATGAAAGTGATAAAAAACCATTAACAGCTCATACTAAGCGCACTAGCTTAAAAGATGAAAATGGTAAAAGTATTGAAATTTTAAGACAAAGTATGCCTTACGGTGATGTAAAGGAACAAGGGCTATTCTTTGTCTCTTATTGTCATTCACCTGAACCATTTGAGAAAATGTTAAAAAGCATGATTTATGGTGACGGTCATGGCCACGTAGATCATTTACTTAAATATACTCAAGCTGAAACAGGTGCCGCTTTTTTTGCCCCAAGCTTAACTTTTTTAACGGCACTTGGAAATATTTCCGTATAGCTATTTCGTGTAGTGCGTAGCTATTTGGTATTTACGAGTTATTATTGTCAGAATAAAAAACCTCAGCAACATAGCGCCCTTGATCGATAGCTAATTCAGACTCAGGGGCTATTTTACCAAGTTTGTAAAGTGCAGGGCCTGTTGGTTCGGCTAATAGATAAGTAACTCCTTGGTGTATTAAGGTTGTATCCCCAGCTTTAGCGGGAACAGCAATTCCCATGAAAGCATGTTTATCAATATAAACCATTACCATCTCAACGTTTGGCATCAAGGTACGCAATATAGTGGCAGTTAATGTTACTTTACTATCACAATCCCCCTGATTCTCCCATAATAATTTAGCTGGTGAATTAAAACCTGATCCTGAAGATGTAACACGTGATTCCAACGTAGAATAAGGAATAGACTGTACGAATCCAAGCACGTAATCTGTTACTTTTCTAATGGTTTTTGCAGTAATCTTATCCAATATGATCGGTTTTAAGTGCTTGAAATCTACGAGTGAATCATTAGCAACATCGGCATGATTTATTTTTATTCCTGTTTCGCCATCATGTGTGTTGAATAATTGATAATAATTTTCTTGGAGGTATTGTTTAGTTGCTTCCTGTTTTATTGCTTTTACTTTTTTGTAGGCAAGTGCAATTTGTTGATCTTCTTGCCCTTTAATTTGCACTATCGTTTCGCCATCTTTCTGTAAGAAAAAAGCTTGAGCTGCATTTAACGGCTCTTCATCTAACTGTTTTTTTAATCTATGCATAATCGTTTTGTGGGCGAATTCACTTTGATACGGTTTTAGGTCGCGAAAGTGCTCAAATAATGCAGATTTAGTTAAAGCAAAACTGATCGATTGCTGTTGGTTACTATGATCAAGCCATTGATAGTTGAAATTATAATAATTCTTGTCGGCAGACTTAGAAAAGCTTACTTGCTTCGCATCAACAAAACTGGCGCAGCATAAAAAGAGATAAAATGTAATTTTGAAGGGGTTCACAGCAATTCCTAGTAAATTTTCTATACTTTACTCAGTAGTCATTATTTAACACTAACCTAAGAGAAGTAAAACACCAAATTTAGTGTAGTAATTTATCGTTAAACTTTACTTTAATCATTATTAATGTAGAATTAAAACGCTTGTTTGAATTGGTCGTTTGATTTAGTACTCTTCTTATTGAAATAGCACTAATGAAATTAATTATTAAATTTAAGAAATTTTAAGGGGTTGTTGTGGCTGAATATAAAGTTCCATTAAAAGACATGAGCTTTTTGCTTTATGAAGTATTTCAAGCGGATAAAATGTGGCAGAAATTACCTAAGTTAGCGGAGCAAGTTGACAAAGATACAGCCGAAGCAATTTTACAAGAATGCGCCAAAATCGCTGAGCAAGAAATTGCGCCTATCGCTCGAGAAGGTGATGAAACTGGAGTGAGCTTTAAGGAAGGCGTTGTCACTACAGCGCCAGGATATAAAGAGGCTTTTAACACTTATGCTGACGGTGGTTGGACAGCACTTGGTGGTGATGTAAATTATGGCGGTATGGGCATGCCAAAAATGCTAACTGCTTTACATGAAGAAATGCTTTGTAGTGCAGATATTTCGTTTGCACTTTATCCTGTATTGACTGCTGGTGCCGCACTTTCGTTAGCAAAACACGGCAGTGAAGAATTAAAAGAACGTTACCTTACTCGTATGTATTCAGGTGAATGGTCAGCTTCAATGTGTTTAACTGAATCTCACGCAGGTTCAGATTTAGGCATTATACGCACTAAAGCGATACCGCAAGAAGATGGTAGCTATAAAGTTACTGGTAATAAAATCTTTATCACTGGTGGTGAGCATGACCTTACTGAAAATATTGTTCACCTAGTATTAGCAAAACTACCTGATGCGCCTGCTGGTCCTCGTGGTATTTCATTATTCTTAGTACCTAAATTTCATGTTAATGATGACGAAACTTTAGGGGCGCGTATTAATGTTAGTTGTGGCTCTATTGAACACAAGATGGGGATTCATGCTTCTGCAACTTGTGTTATGAATTTTGATGACGCTAAAGGTTATTTAGTGGGTGAATTGAATAAAGGGCTAGCTTGTATGTTCACCATGATGAATTTCGAGCGTATTGGCGTTGGTATTCAAGGGTTAGGTGCAGCAGTACGTTCATATCAAAACGCACTAGAGTATGCAAAAGATAGATTACAAGGGCGTTCGCTTGATAGTAAAGTTAATGGCGTTAAAAATCCTAACCAAGAAGCTGATTCTATTATGGTTCATGGTGATGTTCGCCGTATGCTCTTGAACATGAAAGCACTTAATGAAGGCTCTAGAGCGCTTTCAAGTTATATCTCTATGCAATTAGATTATGCTACCTATGGTGAAGGTGAAGAACAAGTTAAGGGTGAAACATTAGCGGCATTAATGACACCTGTTGCCAAAGCCTTTTTTACTGATTTAGGTTTTGAAAACACTGTTGCTGGGCAGCAAGTTTTTGGTGGACATGGCTTTATTCGTGAGTGGGGGCAAGAGCAACTAGTACGCGATGCACGTATTACACAAATATACGAAGGAACAAATGGTATTCAAGCAATGGATTTATTAGTACGTAAAATAGCTACCTCTAAAGGTGCTATGTTAAATGTATTCATTGATGAAGTGACCACTTATATTGAAGCCACTAAAAATAATGCAGCCATGGGGGAGTTTATTACTCCGCTAACATTGGCTGTTGATGATTTAACTGAGCTTACTGATGATTTATTAACTAAATCACAAGCTAATATTAATGAACTTGGTGCATCAGCGAACGATTATTTGCATGTTTTTGGTTATACTGCAATGGCTTATATATGGGCTAGAATGGCTGATGTTTCCTTAGCTCAGCAAGAAAATAATGGTGAAAGTGGTAGTGATTTCTATCAAAGTAAGTTGCATACGGCACGCTATTACTTTTCACGTATACTTCCTCGTCGTATTTCATTAATTGCTTCGGCTAAATCAGGTTGTGATTGCTTATTTAATATTGATGATGAATTGTTTTAATTACTTCACTATATAAACCACAATTGACGTATGTAGACCCCGCCTTAGTGCGGGGTTTTTTATATCGTATCCCATAACTCATTCATAGTCTTTTACAAAGTTTACTTTACCGTTTGGTATATAAAAGGGTATCATTTCGCTATAATACTTTGACTTAATGTCTAATATTAACTTTAAAAACAGTAGATTAACTGCTTTTATTAATATAGTTAAACTTATTATTAACAGAGTTTTGTTAATAATTACAATAATAATGTTTTGGTTTAATTCTTGGTGAAGGAAGCCAATATTAGTTTTTTATACCGATATTAAAGCAAGGTTATTTAAGAGTTCCACTCTACCATTTGTAAAACAAATGAATTCAACTCGAAAAAATTAACAGATATTTAATCTTTTTCGTGCTGGTGTTCATCGTTTATTTTACATTGGTTAAAACAACAGATGAAAAATAGTTGCCGTGCCGTAAAGTGTTGTAACAAGAGAAGTTATATGCTGAATAATTTAGATCAAAATTTACAATATAGACGTAGTGTTATGCGTGTAATGTTACTGTTAGTAATGGTAGGCGGGGCAACATTCTCTGTTATTAATTTTTATCGTGGACTCTGGCCGTTAGCAATATTAGAAATGATATTTGCATTTTTTGCCTTTTTTTTATGGCGTAAAATTTTATATATTTCTAATTTTCAACGGTGGGTTAGTATTTTCTTGTTACCGTTTTTTACTACTATGGTTTATGCCATGTATGTACCAAACACATCGGTATCTATTTTTGTTTGGATAATCGCTATTCCCATGATTTCATATCTTATGATGGGACGTGTACAAGGTTTCTGGGTTTCAATATTTTTTATTGTTAGTGGTGTTTCTGTTTATCACTATCGTTTTATAGAAGGAAACTCAGTGATAGATATTGCTGATTCATTGAATATAATTCTTGGCGCTTGTTTGATGATCTCTCTAGCTCACGTATATGAAGTGAATAGAGAAAAAAATGAAGAACGTTTGCTTGAATTAGCAAGTACAGACTCATTAACGGGTTTAGCAAACCGTATGAAGTTAAAAGAAAATTTTGCCTTATATGCCGAATATGCCAAACGCCATAAATCTTCCTTGGCCGTTGCTATTTTTGATTTAGATTATTTCAAAAAAATTAACGATGAACATGGTCATCACGTTGGGGATGCAACTTTATGCTATATCGCTAACTTTATTAAAGATAGAGTTAGAAAAACTGATTTATTAGCTAGGTTTGGCGGTGAAGAATTTGTTTTGCTTATTGTTGGCTCTAAAGATCAAGATTGTTACAAGCAGGTAGATTCACTAAGACAACAATTACAGGATACGCCTTTTATTTATGATGAAGTAACGTTAGCTATGACTGTCAGTGCAGGCATTGCTACCTATGGTAATGATGGCTTAAGCTTAGATGATCTATTATTAAAAGCGGATCGACGTCTATATTTAGCTAAAGATAATGGTCGAAACTGTGTAGTTGATGGTAGTAAGGAAAGCGAAATAAAAAATCATAATTAACATATTTATTAACTTATCGGTGTTAATTATGAGCTTGAGCTATGGACTTCAATTGCTGACTATAACTTCATTTAATAATTAACTGACACGTATTTATTCAATAATACTGATACTTATTTTAGATCTAATTTAATTAAGCTTTACTGGTGTTGTTAATTTAATCATCAAAGTAAAGTCTTGTTACATAAATTATAAACCTCAGTTTACTCATAAAAATCTTTTGATGATCATTTTTTATAACTTTTTGGGATGAAAGATCCACAAAAACCCACAAATTCATCCACTTCCTAAATATCTTTATCTAGGCCTTAATTTTACTAGTGTTTTGACCCGTGTTCCTATCTTGGTTTTCACTATTATTCACTTGACATAACTTTACTTTAGTCACTAAACTGTATCATTGTGGTAAAAAGTGGGTAATTGTGGATCATGGCAGCTACCTTATAAATAAACGAGTAAATTATCAGCGAATAACTTTAGTCAATAAGGCAAGTATTCAACTATGTTCAGAGGCGCTAGCGCAATTACGCTTGATAGCAAAAATAGAATCACAATACCAACACGGTATCGTGAGGAATTGTTTGCCGATTGCCAAGGGAAAATGGTGTGCACTGTTGATATTCAACATGCGTGCCTATTGCTGTATCCCTTACCTGAATGGGAAGAAATTGAATTAAAGTTGTGTAATTTATCAAGCATGAATCAGCAAGAGCGTTTATTGCAGCAAGTTTTGTTAGGTAATGCGACAGATTGTGATATGGATAAAAATGGTCGTTTATTACTTAATGGGCCATTAAAAAAGCATGCAGGTTTAGAGAAATCAGTAATGTTGGTTGGGCAATTGAAAAAGTTTGAAATTTGGAGCGAGTCAGCATGGCAAGCACAATTACAGCAAGGTATAGATAAAATTCAATCAGGTGAAATTGAACTGACTGATCGTTTGTTAGATTTATCTTTATAAAATAATTAAATTAATAAGGTTATAAAAAACAACATGGAATTAGATAAAGCACATATTTCTGTTTTATTGACAGAAGCGATTGATGGCTTAGACATTGATCCTAATGGTTGCTATATCGACTGTACTTTTGGTCGTGGCGGCCATTCGTCTTTGATTTTATCTAAATTATCTACCAATGGTCGATTGATTGCGATTGATCGTGATCCTAGTGCAATCGCTGCAGCAGAAAAGTTTAGCAGTGATGAGCGTTTTCATATTGAACATCAAGGTTTTGCTAATCTCGCTGAAATAGCTGAACAGCATGAATTAACCGGTAAAGTTAATGGGATTTTACTGGATTTAGGTGTTTCTTCCCCACAACTTGATGAGGCTGAACGAGGTTTCAGCTTTATGAAAGATGGTCCGTTAGATATGCGAATGGATACTTCGCGTGGGCAAACAGCAGCAGAATGGTTAGCTGTTGCTGATGTTGAAGATATTACTTGGGTACTTAGAACGTTTGGTGAAGAAAAACATGCATGGCGTATTGCAAATGCGATTGTTGATGCTCGTGAAGAAACACCTTTCACACGCACTAGTGAGTTAGCTAAATTAATCAAAACCACCGCGCCACAAAGAGAAATTAAAAAACATCCAGCTACACGTAGCTTTCAAGCTATTCGAATGTATATCAATAGTGAGTTGGAGCAAATAGAAAAAGCCTTAGCAGCTTCTTTATCGGTTTTGGCCGAAGATGGTCGTCTAGTCGTAATAAGTTTTCATTCGTTAGAAGATCGACTAGTAAAACAATTTATGAAAAAGCACTCTCAGGGTAAGAAAGTTCCTCGAGGTATGCCAATTAAAGAAGAAGAATTAAATAAAGGCAAAAAACTTGAATTGATTGGTCGCAAATTAAAACCAAGTAAAAGTGAAGTGGAAGAAAATGTTCGTTCACGTAGTTCAGTATTACGTATTGCTAAACGTTTATCCCACTCAGTTGACTAATTTTGGTAAATGAACACGTGGCGCTCAAAAAAACAACATCAAGCCAGGTACTAGTACTGGATATTTGGCAAGATATTGTAGAGCATTTTATCACTTATATTTTATTGTTATTAGTGGTGGTGTCAGCATTTTCAGTTGTTTATTACACACATATGAATAGGCATAAAACGAGTGAATTAGAGCAGTTATATACACAACGAGATGAATTAGATATTGAATGGCGTAATTTATTGTTAGAGCAAAATAGTTTGGCAGAGCACAGCGCCATAGAAAGTAGAGCGAATAAAATGTTAAACATGAAGCGAGCTGATGCCGATTCAGAAATAATTGTCACCTTAAAATAATCCTTTATCGGTTGGGCTTTAGTCCGAAAGAAAACAACCATTAAGCACGTTAGTTAAATGAATAAAAAAGTAAATAACCGCAGTAGTCAACCTACAACAACAGCATGGCGTTATTACGTTGTGATAGGTGTTGTTGTCTTGATTTATAGTGGATTACTAGCGCGTAGTGCTTATATTCAGGTTATTGAACCCGATATGTTAAAAAAGCAGGGTGATATGCGTTCTATGCGTGTTGCTGCTAATACGGTACAACGAGGCACCATTGTTGATAGAAACGGTGATAAATTAGCGATTAGTGTGCCAGTAGAAACGGTGTGGGCTGATCCTAAAATTATTATGGATAACAATGCTTTGTCAATGAAAGAGCATTGGCAAGCCCTTGCTGATGTTTTGGGACAAGATGTTAAAGAGCTTACCTCGCGTGTTGCTGGTAGTTCGAGTAAACGATTTGTTTATTTAGAACGAAAAATTTCTCCAGCAATGGCGACATATATTCGTGAATTAAAAATACCAGGCATTTATTTACGTAAAGAGTCAAAGCGTTTTTACCCTACAGGTGAAATCAGCGCTCATATAGTTGGTTTTACAAATATTGACGATAAAGGCATTGAAGGTATTGAACGCGTATATGATGAAGTTTTAACGGGTAAAGGCGGTAATAAGCGTTTTAGAAAAGATGCTTCTGGCAGGAAAATTGAAATACTGTCAGTAGAAAAAGCACAAGCAGCGCAAAATGTTAAATTAACTATTGACCAACGTATTCAAGCGATAGCCTATAAAGAGTTAAAAGGCGCAGTACAGGCATTTAAAGCAACTTCAGGCTCTGTGGTGGTGGTTGATATTCATACAGGTGAAATACTAGCGTTAACTAATAGCCCCTCATATAACCCAAATAATCGTAGTAATACGGCAATTCATCGCTTTAGAAATCGTGCAATCACCGATGTTTATGAGCCTGGCTCTACTATGAAGCCATTAACAGTGTTAACCGCATTAGAGTTTGGCTCTGCAAATACTAAAACTATTATAGATACTAGCCCAGGCTGGATGCGTCTAGGTGGTAGACGTGTTAATGATCCTATTGATAGAGGAAAGCTTTCGGTTGAAGATATTTTAGTTACTTCATCAAATATGGGCACGACTAAGTTAGCTCTTTCTGTGCCTAAAAATTTCTTATTAGATAAGTTTTTTGATGCCGGGTTTGCTGATAGTACTGGTACCAATTTAGTGGGTGAAAGCTCAGGTATGATGCATGACAGGCAACGTTGGTCAAAGTTTGAATTGGCAACTTTATCTTGGGGATATGGTTTAGCAATTACACCGTTACAGCTAGCCCGATTTTATGCAACTTTAGCTAATGGCGGTATTAAGCGTGAGTTATCACTGGTTCAAAGAAATGATCAACCAAAAGGTGAACGGGTCTTTTCTGAAAAAAATTCATTAGCCGTGACTCAAATGCTCGAAAAGGTCGTAGATAAACATGTACAAAAAGCAAAAGTTGAAGGTTACCGTGTCGGTGGTAAAACAGGAACTTCCTTTAAAGCTGTCGCTGGTGGGTATGGTAATGATTATGTTGGATTATTTGCAGGCGTTGCGCCTATTAGTAATCCACAAATAGTTGTTGTCGTGGTCATCAATGATCCAGGTGGAGATTTGTATCACGGTGGTGAAGTAGCTGCGCCAGTATTTTCGCGAGTAATGCAAGGTGCATTACGTGTTTTAAATGTTGCTCCTGATGCTGATGATAAATTAGCGTTAAGACAAGGATCTATAACAAGCGAAGCTCAGCCAAATATTTTGTATAGGGAGGCTAATGATGTCTAATTTATCAATCAATAAGCCTTCAACTGCTTTTATCAAACAAGTATTACAAGACTTTTCTATTGTTTTACCTACACAGTTAAACTTTGATGGTGACCAAGGTCATTTAACAAATGATAGCCGCATGATAAGTTGTGGTGATATTTTTTGTGCCATTATTGGTTATGCTCAAGATGGTCGTCAGTATATTGAGCAAGCTATTAAACGTGGTGCCAAGCTAGTTTTATCGGAATGTGAAACTGAAGAAGAGCACGGTAATAGTTATTTTAGTGAATCAACTAATAAGCAAGTAGCGATTATTAGTTTTTATCAGCTTAATAAAAAGCTTTTCGCACTAGCGAGTGCCTATTATCAGTCACCTGAAAAAAGCATGACTATGATTGGTATTACCGGTACAAACGGGAAAACCAGTATTAGTCAACTGTTAGGACAAGCGCTAACAAATTGTCACAAACCTTGTGGTGTTATAGGCACAAATGGCGCTGGCATGGTTGATAATTTAGAAGTATTAGATAATACCACGCCTAGTGCTACAGATTTAATGCAATTATTCTTCCGTTTTAGCCACAATGACATTAGCCCCAAAAAGCTAAATGATGAGTGCATTACTCATATTGCTATGGAAGTTTCCTCTCATGCGCTTGAGCAAGGCAGAGTAACCGGAAATACCTTTGATATAGCTATTTTTACTAATTTAAGCCGTGATCATTTAGATTATCATGGCACTATGGCTGCTTACGCTGCCGCTAAAAGACAGCTATTTACCCCGAATGAAAAACAAATTGCAGTATTAAATGGTGATGATGAACAAACGCAACGTTGGTTAGCTAATTGGCCCACGAGTGAAAACTTATCGCTGTATAATACTTGGCTTTATGGTCGTAGTAAAAATATACGCCAACACGCAAAGTTTGTAACTTGTCAAAATATTAAACACCATCATCAAGGTGTTGATTTTACTTTGTGTACACACCTTGGCGATATTGACATACATAGCCCGTTACTAGGTGACTTCAATATTGACAACTTACTCGCCGTGATTGCTGTGATGTTAATTGAAGACGTGTCGTTAACTGCTATAGCCGCGCAAGTTAAAGTATTAAAACCTATTTCTGGACGGATGGAAGCTTTTTCATCTACTTATGCTCCATCACCTACCGCTGTGGTTGATTATGCACATACCCCTGATGCATTAGAGAAAGCATTAATAGCATGTCGACAGCATTGTGACGGTAATCTATTTGTTGTTTTTGGCTGTGGAGGTGATCGAGATAAAGGTAAACGACCACTAATGGCGCAAGCGGCGCAAACATATGCTGACCAGTTAATTGTTACTAATGATAATCCGCGTACTGAACAGCCCATGAACATTATTGATGATGTACTTGCTGGGCTTAATGAACAGTGCAAAGTACAGGTAATTGTTGATAGAAAAGAAGCAGTGTTAGCAACATTAGCAAAAGCACAAGCAAATGATGTGGTGCTATTAGCGGGTAAAGGCCATGAAGATTATATTATTTTAGGGTGTGAAAAAATTGATTATAACGAACGCGATATTGTGAAAAATTTCTTTGCAAATTATCACAGTGCAGACTCTTCAGTAGTTGGTGAATTACAATGATTAGCATAGCATTATCTACATTTTCGACCGCAATAAATGGCGATTTAATTTGCGATGATTCGATGAAGATGCTTGAAGTTAATAATGTTGTGACAGATTCTCGAGAATTTAAATTACAGCAGACTGCCGAGAAGCAGAGTGCATTTTTAGCACTCAAAGGACCCAATTTTGATGGTCATCTTTTTGTACAGCAAGTGATTGACTATGGTTGCCAAGTTTTAGTGGTAGATCACAAGATTGAGAATATTGATAGCAATAAAGTAGCTCAAATTATTGTTGATGATACACGTATCGCACTTGGAAAAATTGGTGCTTATGTTAAGCAACAAGTAGCACCAAAAACTATTGGTATAACAGGCAGTAGTGGTAAAACGACAGTAAAAGAAATGATTGCGGCCATTTTATCTCGTTTAGGTAATGTTTTAGCAACGAATGGCAATTTCAACAATGATATTGGCGTACCACTGACTTTATTGCGTTTAGAAGATAAACATGCGTTTGCTGTAATTGAAATGGGTGCTAATCACATGGGGGAAATCGCCTATACCACAGAATTAGTCAAGCCTGATGTCGCGATGATTAACAACATTGCTGCTGCCCACTTAGAAGGTTTTGGTGATTTATGTGGGGTTGCTCGTGCTAAAGGTGAGATTTTTTCAGGCTTACCTAGTAACGGTGTTGCGTTATATAACCATGCGAGTAAATACACTGATAAATGGCAGTGGCGTTTAACTGACAAGCAAGTACGCACTTTCTCATGTACCCGAGTTAGTGATGATAAAACAAGCTCTCAGGCAGATTGTTATAGTGAAAACGCATCGTTAGACGAGAATGGTTGTGCAAGTTTTGATTTACAAAGCTCCCTTGGACAATGTGTTATTAAGTTGCCCATTCCTGGAAAACATAATGTGTGTAATGCCGTAGCAGCAGCAGCAGTCGCGATTGAATGCGGTGCAACATTGAAAGATATTCAACTGGGTTTAGCTGATATGGCGCCGGTAAAAGGACGTTTAAATGTTCATCATTTAGCTAAAACAAAAGTGAGTAACGAAATTAGGCTGATTGATGACACATATAATGCCAATGTCGATTCGATTAAAGCGGCGGTGGCTTTACTTGCCAGTTATTCAGGAAAAAGAATTTTGGTGTTAGGTGATATGGGTGAGTTAGGTAGCGATGCTGCTAGTTATCATCAAGAAATTGGTGAATATGCTCAAAATCAAGGAATTGATGTTTTATTAACATTAGGTGTTTTAAGTAAAAATACGCGCGATGCTTTTGCAATGAATAATACAGCAATTAGTGAACATTTTGATAATAAAGATACCCTTAACGCCTATTTGGCGAATCTATTAGAAAATGAGAGCAATACCGATCAAAAAAACAAAGTATTAGTTAAAGGCTCACGTAGTGCGCATATGGAAAATGTTGTGGAAGATATTCTTAACTGGCATGCAAAGCAACAACAAGATCAAATTTTAAATGAAAGTACACTTAGCTCACACAAAAAGGATAATGCTTAATGTTACATTGGTTAGCGGAATATTTAACTCAGTATTATAGTGTGTTTCATGTTTTTTCATATTTAACATTTCGTGCCATTATTAGCACGTTAACTGCGTTATTTATTTCCTTGTATTTTGGTCCTAAATTGATTCGCTATTTGCAAAAAATGCAAATAGGTCAAACTGTTCGTGATGATGGTCCTGAAAGTCATCTATCAAAATCAGGCACACCAACCATGGGGGGGATACTTATTCTCGCTGCGATTGTGGTTAGTATTTTATTGTGGGCAAACCTGAGCAATATTTATGTTTGGGTTGTGTTATTTGTGGTTGTAAGCTTTGGTCTTATTGGTTTTGTTGATGACTATCGTAAAGTTGTTCGTAAAGATTCTAATGGCTTAATTGCTAAGTGGAAGTATTTTTGGCAGACAGTTGCTGGGTTAACGACAGCAATATTTTTATATCAAATATCTCACCCTGATCAAACTTTTTTACTGATACCTTTCATTAAAGATGTCATGCCTCAATTAGGTATCTTTTATATTGTAATGACTTATTTCGTTATTGTTGGAACCAGTAATGCCGTCAATCTAACCGATGGATTAGATGGATTAGCGATAGTACCCACCATTATGGTTGCCGGTGCTTTTGCTTTTTTCGCTTACGTTACGGGCAACGTAAACTTTGCTGGTTATTTGAATATTCCTTATATAGCGATGACCTCTGAACTTGTTATTGTTTGTACCGCTATTGTCGGTGCCGGACTAGGTTTTTTGTGGTTTAACACTTATCCAGCACAAGTCTTTATGGGAGATGTTGGTTCTTTAGCACTTGGTGCAGCATTAGGGGTAATAGCAGTATTAGTCAGACAAGAATTAGTATTATTTATTATGGGTGGTGTGTTTGTTATGGAAACTGTTTCTGTAATCTTACAGGTTGGGTCATATAAAATGCGCGGACAACGAATATTTCGTATGGCACCTATTCATCATCATTACGAATTAAAAGGCTGGCCAGAGCCAAGAGTGATTGTGCGCTTCTGGATTATTTCATTTATTTTAGTGTTGGTTGGATTGGCAACATTAAAATTAAGATAACTAGCGTGCGATAAACAACTTAAAATATTTAAATATCAACACAACTAGAGACAGAGAATGGCATTGTTATCAGACATGAAACATAAACAAATATTAGTACTGGGTGCAGGTATCACAGGGTTATCCTGTGCTCGCTACCTTAGCGCTCTAGGTTTGTGTTTTGCTGTTAATGACTCACGTGCAAACCCATTTTCTGGAGATTATACCGAACAGCAATTTTCTCAAGATTTTCCTACCGCTAGTTTATATCTAGGTAAGTGGCAAACTGACTTAATTACCAGTGCAGATATCATTTTAATCAGCCCTGGCATTGATAGTGTTGCTAATAATATTGCTCAATATATTAGTGCGAATTGTCAGGTGATGGGTGACGTCGAATTATTCTGTCAATTGAATCAAGAATACGGTCTTGAAGAAGATAATAAACCAATTGATATTTTAGCATTAACAGGCTCAAACGGTAAATCCACCGTAGTTTCATTACTTGCCTATTTAGCTAATTGTTTGGGAATTAAAGCACAACTTGGTGGAAATATAGGTCAGCCAGTATTAGATATATTTACCGATAAAATAGTGAGTACTAGCTTTTCAAAAAACAATGCGTTACCTGAATTTTTAATTCTAGAGTTATCAAGTTTCCAACTGGAAACGCTTACCAGTATGAAAGCCATTGCCACGAGTGTTTTAAACGTAAGTGATGATCATCTTGATCGACATCAAACAATGGAAAATTATATACGGATTAAGCAAAGTATCTACCACCAAGGTAAGGTAGCGATTATTAATCGTGACGATGCCACAACAAATACACCTAATCCATCACAACCAACAATTTCAATTGGTAGTGATGCTCCAGCTGAAAATCAGTTTGGGGTTACTGTTGAAAACAGCAAAGCCTACTTAGCTTTTGGCAAGCAAAATTTGATTGCATTAGAAGAACTTCCTTTAGCTGGAATGCATAATGCACTCAATTATTTAACCGCGTTAGCCTTTGGTTATTGTGCGGGTTGGTCATTGACTAAGCTTGTTGATAATTTAGCTGGTTTCACTGGTTTAGCACATCGATGTCAACGTATTAAGACTCAAGACAATATCACGTGGATTAATGACTCTAAAGCGACAAATGTAGGTGCGACACTTGCGGCAATTAATGGCTTGGCACAAACGTTGAGTTCAGAAAACGATACAAAACCGCGCTTGATTCTTATTGCTGGTGGTGATGGTAAAGGTGCTGATTTTACACCTTTATCTGCACCTTTAGCACAATATGTTAGCCAAGTGATTACTTTAGGTAAAGATGGCGATAGTATTGCTAACATCGTTACTAATCAGGCCAATGTCAGTAAAGTTGTAAGTTTGCAAGAAGCGGTTCAAGTCGCTAATGCGTATGCTAAAGCAGGTGATGTTGTTCTACTTTCACCTGCCTGTGCTAGTTTAGATATGTTTAAGAGTTTTGTTGACCGTGGTGAACAGTTTATGGCAGCGGTTACTCAGCTAGCAAAGGAGGGCTTATGAAAGGCGCTTCAATAGACTTAGATAATACTGAAAAAACCGCTAGATTCTCTATTTTGTCAGATATTACTGCGAATATTAGTAGTAATGTCATGAAAGTTTTTAATAGTGAGTCTACGCCACAACAAGGGATGGTTTTTGACCGAAGTTTTGTTGTTATAGCACTTTTAATGTACATGATCGGATTAATTATGGTGGCAAGCTCATCTATGCTTGTCGCTGAGCGACTTTTTAATAATCCATTTCATTTTGTTATTCGTCATAGCATTTATATTGTACTGAGCTTAGGTATTGCCGCTGTTGCTTTACAAATACCCATGTCGTGGTGGCAAAAAAATAGCAGTTATTTATTAATCTTTGGCATTGTGCTGTTAGTGGCAGTACTGCTTGTTGGTCGTTCTGTAAATGGTTCAACACGTTGGATTGCCTTAGGCCCTATTACACTGCAAGCGGCAGAGCCAGCTAAACTATTTTTCTTTTGTTATTTGGCTGCTTATTTAGTGCGTCGTCGTGATCAAGTTATGGAAGATTGGAGAGGCTTTGCTAAGCCCTTAGTCGTTTTTGCTGTACTGGCGGGCTTAATATTAAGACAACCTGACTTGGGTACCATTATTGTGATGTTTGTCACAACCTTCGGTTTATTATTTTTAGCTGGTGCAAAGCTTTGGCAATTCGTAAGTTTAGCTTCGGTAGGCTTATTACTGTTAACATTGTTAGCAATATTTGAACCTTATCGCTGGCGTCGAATTACAAGCTTTTTAGATCCTTGGCAAGACCCTTTTGGTAGCGGTTATCAATTAACACAATCTTTAATGGCTTATGGGCGAGGAGAGGTTTTTGGTCAAGGTTTAGGAAATAGTATTCAAAAATTAGAATACTTACCTGAAGCTCATACCGATTTTGTTATGGCCGTTTTAGCCGAAGAATTTGGTTTCTTTGGGGTTACGGTTATTTTGCTACTTAGTATGACATTAGTATGTAAAGCACTTGTTTTAGGAAAGAAAGCTTTAGTTAAAGAGAAGTTTTTTGAAGCCTTTTTTGCTTACGCAATTGGTATTTGGATGTGCTTTCAGGCTGCGGTTAATATTGGAGCGAGTGCGGGTATAGTTCCTACTAAAGGCTTAACGATGCCACTCATTAGTTATGGTGGCAGCTCTATGATCATTATGACTCTGGCTGTGGTTATTTTAATTCGTATTGATCATGAATTGAGAATGCAGAGTATTCAAGCGACTTCTTCAAAAAGAAAAACAAAAAAGCTAGGAGGCGATAATGAAAACTAACGTGTATTCTAGTTTGAAAAAAAAGCCTACTTTGTTGGTCATGGCGGGTGGTACAGGAGGGCATATATTTCCTGGTCTTGCAGTTGCTGAAAAATTAAAAAATGAAGGTTGGGCTATTCATTGGTTAGGTACATCTGATCGTATGGAAGCGCAAATTGTGCCTGCTAGTGGTTTTGAAATATCATTTATTACGATTAGTGGCTTACGTAATAAAAAGTTGATCACGTGGTTAAAGCTGCCATTTAAACTCATGAACTCTTTATTGCAGGCTTTACGTGTTATTCGAAAAGTTAAACCTGATGTGGTACTAGGCATGGGTGGTTATGCTAGTGGTCCTGGAGGATTAGCTGCGTGGTTAATGAATAAGCCGCTAGTTTTACATGAGCAAAACGCAGCTGCGGGGTTAACAAATCGTTTATTAGCACGAATTGCTACTAAAGTTTGCTGTGCATTTCCGAATGCCTTTAAACAAGGAATAACAGCACAAGTTGTTGGTAACCCACTTAGAGCAAGCATTGGTAATAAGGCGACTAAAAATAAAAATGAAGAAACAGTTAAAAGTAGCCACAACATTTTAGTTGTTGGTGGCAGTTTAGGTGCTCAAGTATTAAATGAAATTGTACCAATAAGCTTTGAAAAATTAGTGAATATTGGTGATAAAAGTCACAATAAAAGTAGCGCAATAAACGATATCCACAAGGAGACATTATTGCCTTTTAATATTTGGCACCAAACGGGTAAAGGAAAAAAAGACAATGTTATCAATAGCTATAACCAACAGAGTTTAGCTGATGGCAAGGTAAAAGTGACTGAGTTTATTGATGATATGGCGAGTGCTTACCAATGGGCAGATATTGTGATTTGTCGAGCGGGTGCTTTAACTGTATCTGAATTAGCGATGGCTGCAAAGCCGTCCATCCTTGTGCCATTACCTCATGCTGTTGATGATCATCAAACCAAAAACGCTCAATATTTAGTGTCTCGTGAGGCAGGTATTTTGATTAAGCAGAATGAATTAACCAATGAGATGCTAACTACACAATTAAATGAGCTATTTAGTGATCCGCAAATTTTGCAAAAAATGGCAAAATCAGCCTTTGCTGCTGCGGATGCCGATGCAACGAATAAAGTCGCGAGTATTTGTCAGCAACTCGCAGCTGCTTAGAACAGAATATGAGTAATTATATGAGCCCAAAAGTAATGAGTAAGAATAAAATGAATGTACCTGAAATGCGTCGAGTTAAACGTATCCATTTTGTTGGTATTGGCGGCGCAGGTATGGGCGGCATTGCTGAAGTACTGCTAAATGAAGGGTATCAAATATCAGGCTCTGATATTGGCGAAAATCAAGTCGTAAAACGTTTACTGGCTCTTGGAGCAACGATCACCATAGGCCATGCAAGTAAAAATGTTGAAGAGGCAAGTGTCATTGTTGTTTCAACTGCAATAGAAAAAAACAATCCAGAGTTACTTGCAGCTAAAGCACTACGTATTCCTGTTGTTCGCCGCGCAGAAATGCTCGCTGAGCTTATGCGTTTTCGACATGGTATTGCCATTGCAGGTACGCATGGAAAAACGACAACAACAAGTTTGATTGCTAGTATTTTTGCGCAAGGACAGTTAGATCCTACGTTTGTTATTGGTGGTTTACTTAATAGTGCCGGCACTAATGCTCGTTTGGGCAGTAGCCGTTACTTAGTGGCTGAAGCCGATGAAAGTGATGCATCATTTTTGCATTTACAGCCGATGGTTTCGGTGATCACCAATATTGATGCGGATCATATGGAGACTTATCAAGGTGATTTTGAAAAATTAAAAGACACCTACATTGAGTTTTTACATAACTTGCCATTTTATGGTTTAGCTGTGGTTTGTATTGATAACCCGGTTGTGCGTGAATTATTACCACGTATTAGTCGCCAAGTTATTACTTATGGTTTTTCTGAAGATGCAGATATTCGTGCAGCAAATTATCAACAAGATGGTAGCGTTAGTTACTTTACTGTTGAGATAGATGGCCAACCTCCGCTTGATATGAGTGTAAATTTACCTGGCCAGCATAATGTATTAAATGCACTTGCAGGTGTTGCCGTTGCCAAAGATGAAGGTATTGATGATGAGTCTATTTGTAAAGCGCTAACTGAGTTTGCAGGTATAGGGCGTCGTTTTGAGCAACTTGCTAGCTTAACAACACCAGCAGGAAATATGGTGCTTGTTGATGATTATGGTCATCACCCAAGTGAGGTTAAAGCAACTATATTGGCAATGAGAACCGGTTGGCCAAATAAACGTTTAGTTATGATTTTTCAGCCACATCGTTATTCAAGAACCCGTGATTTATACGAAGACTTTGTTGAAGTTTTATCCGAAGTTGACTGTTTGTTTTTACTTGATGTTTATGCTGCTGGCGAAACTCCTGTTGCCACAGCAGATAGTAAAAGCTTAGCTCGTTCTATTCGTCAACGTGGGCAAATTGAACCAGTTTACGTGAGTGATGTAGAGATGCTTCCTGAATTATTGTTAGCACAGTTAAAAGATGACGATATGGTGATAACTCAGGGGGCAGGTAGTATTGGTACGGTTGCGAGAGACTTATCAAACAACCCTTTGTTAGTAACAGAAGAGACAAAGTAAATGAATACTGTAGCCGTGAAAGAATCGATCAAAAAAGACGTCATTGCTGTGCTTTATGGTGGTAACTCGGCAGAGCGAGAAGTTTCTCTTAAATCAGGAGCAGCTGTTGCTCAAGGATTAAAAAAAGCAGGTTTTAATGTGGTATTAATTGATACCAAATACACGCTGTTAACAGAGTTAGTCACGCAGGATATTAAGCGAGTGTTTATCGCCTTACATGGTCGAGGGGGAGAAGATGGTTGTTTACAAGGGGCATTAGAGTACTTAGGTATTGCTTACACAGGATCGAATGTTTTAGGCTCTGCTTTATCAATGGATAAAGTCCGTAGTAAGCAAATATTTAAAGCATCTAACATACCAACAGCACCTTTTGCCGTTGTTACTAAGGCAGAGTTTACGTCACTTGATGTTGAGCAACAGCTTAAAGATTTAGGTGGGAAAGTGATGGTAAAACCTGCTCATGAAGGCTCAAGTATTGGGATGGCAATGGCTGATTCTCCAGAAAAATTACATAACGCATTAATCGAAGCTTTTAGTTTTGATGGCGACGTATTGTTAGAAGCCTGGATTGATGGACCTGAATATACCGTGGCAATTTTAGGCGATGAAGCGTTACCTGCTATTCATATGGAAACTCCACGGGAGTTTTATGATTATAAAGCAAAATATCAATCTAATAGTACGCAATATCATTGTCCATGTGGGCTACCAGAAGCAGAAGAAGAAGTAATTAAAGCACTATCATTACAAGCCTTTAAATCAACAGGTGCTAGTGGCTGGGGACGTGTTGATTTAATGAAAGACAGTGCAGGTAATTGGCAAATATTAGAAGTAAATACGGTACCAGGTATGACAGAAACATCGTTAGTCCCTAAAGCGGCAAAAGTGCATGGTATAGGTTTTAGTGATTTGGTTGAACGTATAGTAAATATAAGCTTGTAAACACCGTATTATTGGAAATAGGTAACTAAATGAACGATAAGCAGTTAACACCGGAAAATCAAAAAACTATCGCTTTTGGCGTAGGTTTGGCGTTTTTCGTGTGCGTACTTATTGGCTTATTTAGTTTAGGTTGGTGGTTATCAGAAGTTTTTATTGAGCGAGAACGTTCACCGGTAAATTCTATTGTGATTATGGGGGAGATGCCATATACCCAACGTACCGAAGTATTAGAGTCGATGAGTAACATTGATTTAGGCAACTTTTTTCAAGTTGATGTTAATGAAATACAATCTCAAGTATCTAAATTACCGTGGGTTTATTCAGTTGCAGTAAGAAAACAATGGCCTAATGAGGTGAGAATATATGTTGTTGATCAAACCCCTATTGCGCTCTGGAATGGTGATTTTATATTAAATAAATTTGGTAAAGCGTTTCAAGCAGAGCAAAAGGCTATTAAACAAACATTACCTCAATTTTTTGGTCCTGAAGGAAGCGAACTATTAGCATTACAGAATTTTAACAATTTGAATGATTTATTAGAGTACAGAGACTTAGCGATTGATGAATTAATACTTGGTGAGCGTTTCTCATGGCAACTTACCTTAAACAACGGTATCAGGCTGAATTTAGGTCGTGAAGAGAGGGTGAAGCGGGTACAAAGGTTTATGGATGTATATCCTTTAATCAACGAACACTTACTTGAGCAAAATAAAAGCAAAAAAGAGTTAAAACAAGCGGTTGATTATATCGATTTACGTTATGATACCGGGCTGGCTGTTGGTTGGAAGGAAAAAGACGATTTGTCATCGAGTATTAGTGTTGAAAAGCAGCAAAGAAAAAGCCGTATTGGAATGCTTAAAAAGCATGTGCTGCAAGAGTCTATGGTTCCAATTTATAAGTTTCGAGATGATTTATTTAGCCGTAATAAGCTACACACAGAAGAGTTGACCCTGAATGTCTAAAATTACAGAAAGAAATTTAGTTGTTGGACTAGATATAGGCACATCTAAAATATCCGTCGCGGTTGGTGAAATTACTCCCGACAACCAATTAAGTATTGTTGGTGTTGGTAATCAACCTGCACGTGGTATGGATAAAGGTGGTGTTAATGACTTGAACTTAGTGATTCAGTCAATTCAGAGAGCGATAAATGAAGCTGAGCTGATGGCCGATTGTCAAATTAGCTCAATTTATTTAGATATTTCTGGAAAACATATTAGTTGTCAAAACGAAAATGGCATGGTGCCAATTAATGACAAAGAAGTGGTTCAAGAAGATGTCGACAACGTAATTCATACCGCTCGCAGTGTGCCTATTTCGGCAGAACGTCGTATGTTACATGTGTTACCGCAAGAGTATAGTATAGATTGTCAGGACGGTATTAAAAGTCCTATTGGTATGTCTGGTGTGCGAATGGAAGCCAAAGTACATATCATTACTTGTGCGAATGACATGG
Organism: Colwellia sp. 5_MG-2023; assembly: GCF_030547795.1. NCBI lineage: Bacteria > Pseudomonadati > Pseudomonadota > Gammaproteobacteria > Alteromonadales > Colwelliaceae > Colwellia > Colwellia sp. 5_MG-2023. The sequence goes on from NZ_JAUOPW010000010.1 coordinate 98,303, forward strand.
CTAAAAATTTGGTAAAATGTGTTGAGCGTTGTAATTTAACTGCTGATCAACTGATATTTTCAGCATTAGCTTCTAGCTATTCAATACTTACCGATGATGAAAAAGAATTAGGTATCTGTGTCGTTGATATGGGGGCAGGTACTATGGATATATCAATATTCACGGGTGGCGCATTACGCCATACGGCAGTTATTCCTGTAGCAGGAAATCAAGTCACTAGTGATATTGCTAAAATTTTTAGAACACCATTGAGTCATGCAGAAGATATTAAAGTGCAATATGCCTGTGCATTAAGGCACTTAGTTAGTATGGAAGAAAGTATAGATGTACCAAGCGTTGGTGGTCGTCCAGCACGAACTATGTCTCGCCATACATTATCGGAAGTTGTAGAGCCAAGATACCAAGAATTATTCGAACTCATTCAAGATGAAGTACGTGAAGCTGGTTTAGAAGACCAAATTGCAGCGGGTTATGTATTAACCGGCGGCACATCGAAAATGGAAGGGGTAGAAGAGTTTGCTGAAGAAGTTTTTCAAATGCCAGTGCGTATTGCTTCACCAATAGCAGTTCAAGGGTTGAAAGAATATGTAGATGACCCAACTTATGCCACAGTTGTAGGTTTACTGCATTATGGTATGAAAGCTCATGAATCGGGCTTAAAGGAAAATAATAAATCAGAAGGGGTGACCGGAGCATGGTCACGTTTTTGTTCATGGTTTAAAGGTGAGTTTTAAGTAATTTAATAATCGCCTGCACAGAAGTTGTTTTGTAAGTCAGAATTTTTCTGACTAATTTAGAAGAAAACGGAGAGAGAAAAATGTTTGAATTAATGGAAGATCATAATGAAGAAGCGGTGATTAAAGTCATCGGAGTTGGTGGTGGTGGTGGTAATGCTGTAGAGCATATGGTTTGCCAAACCATTGAAGGTGTTGAATTTATAACTGCGAATACTGATTCACAAGCGCTACGTAATTCATCTGCCGACGTTACCTTACAATTAGGTAATGATGTCACTAAAGGTTTAGGCGCAGGCGCTAACCCTAATATTGGTCGACAGGCTGCTGAGGAAGATCGTGAGACCATCATGGAAACCTTAAAGGGTGCAGATATGATCTTTATCGCCGCTGGTATGGGTGGTGGTACAGGTACTGGTGCTGCGCCAGTTGTAGCTGAAATTGCTAAAGAAATGGGAATATTAACGGTTGCGGTAGTAACTAAACCTTTCCCATTTGAAGGCAAAAAACGCATGAACTATGCTGATCAAGGTATAGAGGCATTATCTAAAAGCGTTGATTCACTTATCACCATTCCTAATGAGAAATTATTAAAAGTATTAGGCCCTGGTACAAGTTTATTAGATGCTTTCAAAGCCGCAAATAATGTTTTATTAGGTGCTGTGCAAGGTATTGCTGAATTAATTACTCGTCCTGGCTTAATTAACGTGGATTTTGCCGATGTACGTACAGTAATGTCAGAAATGGGAACCGCTATGATGGGCTCTGGTATTGCATCTGGTGAAGATAGAGCTGAAGAAGCAGCAGAAGCCGCTATTTCAAGCCCATTACTTGAAGATGTAGACTTAGCTGGTGCTCGCGGTATTTTAGTGAACATTACTGCTGGTATGGACATCAGTATTGATGAATTTGAAACCGTTGGTAATGCAGTAAAAGCTTTTGCTAGTGAAAATGCTACGGTTGTAGTTGGTGCTGTAATTGACCCTGATATGACAGAAGAGTTACGTGTAACAGTAGTTGCTACAGGTATTGGTGCAGAGGTTAAGCCAGATATCACTTTAGTGAATCCGACACCTATGGTTGAGCAAAGAGTTGTTGGCTCTGATTATGCGCCATCAGCAGCACCACAAGCAGAAGTTGCTGCGGAAACAATTACTATGACTGACAGCAATGCACAAAAAGTAGCGCATGCAGATTTGGATAATTATCTGGATATACCTGCATTTTTGCGTAAACAGGCAGACTAGTATTAAACAACACTAGTTAATTTATAAATAATTACAGCACTAACTATCCAAGGATGACTAGTTTTTGCGATTGTTATTTAGATTAATAACTGAAGTTAAACTGTGTGTGTAAATAACGAATAATCAATGATTTTTGAATTTATTGCTTTTTTTTGTTATATTATGTGCCCGCCGAATTAGGTGGCGTGTTCTGTGTTGTTGCTCTTTAGCAAGTTATCTTAATAAGAGGCTCTTAGTAAGACTCTTTTATAAGATGCTGCGTTAGTGCATAGGCAAATTAATGCGCAAGCAATACATAAGTGAAAACAGCAAAATCGAGGCTAATATGATTAAGCAACGTACATTAAAAACAAGCGTTTCAACCGTAGGTGTTGGATTACATAAAGGTGAAAAGGTGCAGGTTACTCTCCGTCCTGCTCCCGCTAACACTGGCATTGTATTCCGTCGTGTTGATCTTGACCCTGTGGTTGATATAAAAGCAACACCTGATGCCGTTGGTGAAACAACCTTGTGTACTTGTTTAGTTAACGAGCAACAAGTTAAAGTATCTACTGTTGAACATTTATTGTCAGCAGTTGCTGGATTAGGTATTGATAACTTAATTATTGATGTTGATGCACCTGAAATTCCAATTATGGATGGCAGTGCCTTACCTTTTGTTTATTTAATTCAATCTGTCGGTATTGAAACACAAAATGCTGCTAAGCGATTCCTTAGAATCAAAAAAGCGATACGCGTTGAAGAGGGAGATAAATGGGCTGAATTGCTACCTTATGAAGGTTTTAAAGTTAATTTTGCTATTGAATTTAATCACCCTGTTATTGCAAATACTTGTCAAACAATGAGTATGGATTTTTCTAGTTGCTCTTTTATCAAAGAAATTAGTCGCGCTCGTACTTTTGGCTTTATGAAAGATATTGAGTTTCTCCGATCTCATAATCTTGCATTAGGCGGTAGCTTAGAAAATGCAATTGTTCTTGATGAATATCGTATGCTTAACAAAAATGAATTACGTTACGATGATGAGTTTGTAAAACATAAAATACTTGATGCAATTGGTGATCTTTATATGGGAAGTGCCAGTATATTAGGTGAGCTAAATGCCTTTAAATCAGGCCACGGTTTAAATAATATGTTACTTAGAGAAGTCTTTAAGCAACAAGATGCGTGGGAATGGGTAACTTATGAAGATGATAAGCTAACCTCACCAATAGAATATCAGGAAATTAACGCGACTGCTTTTTAGTGTTAATTCACAGACGATTATTATAAGTCAAATACAAAAAACCGAGTAGATCCTCGGTTTTTTATTGCTTGTTATTCTTATTGATAGTCATGCTTAATTATGTCGTCTTTCTCTTTATATCCGGCTGCTTAATATTACATAGATAATAGCGTTAATTTGACTTCAGGTTATTTATTGCTCATTACATTTGCAGCCAGTCTTTCTAATGTTTCCTTTAGTCCTTTAGGTGCATTTTTAGCAATTTTTAATAAATTTTCAGCAGTGGCGGTCGACATACTTTGCACAGAGCCTTTTTTTTCTGAAAAAGAGCGGTTTTTTATTGAGTTAGTTTGAATTGAGCTGCTTTCAAGCGTATTCTGTTGATATGTGCTTTGATTTGGTATTTGTCGATGGCCTTGAGGATTCACTTTGATTTCTATGTGTGAAAATTTCCCTTGGGTTTGTATCATCAGTTGATTGCAAATAGTATTACGTTCAAATTGTAATCTTTGTCCCCAAACAGGTGATTTAACTTCAATAATTAATGTTGTATGTGCAAAATTAGCAATATTAAACGCATCTTCTGGCAGGTCAGGGCATATTTGACGTACAATATCCGACAATAAGCCCAAAGAGTTGGTTTTTGATTTAATTTGTGCCAAAGTGCCTGTCGTCGAATTAAATAACGTAGACATGTCTTTAGGGGCTTTTGGTCTTCGTGCCATAGTTATACCGTAAATAATTAATCTACTTTAATGATTAATTAAGCTTGAAAGTTAAATATAAGTGATAAAGTATTAAGAAACATCTATGAGTTTAACACTACTATACCGTGGAAAGAATGTAAGATTTTCAATGCGCTTAAATAAGTTGTATTGGTTTTCTGTTGTGTTAGCTTTTGCACTATTTTCTACGGCTATTGTTTACTTGATATTATCAAGAAGTGAAGAGTCAAATTACAACACGGGTTATTTAACGAGTCATGATCTAACGATACCTTCTAATTATTTGAAAAAAATAGTACTTAAAAAGCAACAGATTACGGTACTGACCATAAAGCTTGCTGAGCTAAAAAGTCATGTTTTACGTTCGGGTTTTTTAGGTGAGCGTTTAGCCAAAAGTGTTCATATACCTGAACAAGAATCTAGTTTTGACAAATTGGCTGCACATGTTGGACCGTCATTAACCACTGGCGATGTCAACCAAAAATCTTTTGGCCAATTGCTGGTTGAAATAGCACAATTAGAAAATTTATTAGCGCATCAAGAAAATAAGGTGGAAATGCTTGAATCTTTGACTTTGGGTCTCCATATAGAAAATACACGTTATTTTTCTGGTCGACCTATTACAAGAGGTTGGTTATCTTCATATCATGGTGTGCGTAAAGAGCCTTTTAATGGAAGAGCGGCCATACATAAAGGAATTGACTTTGCCGGTAAAGAAGATGGCGATATCATTAGTACCGCATCGGACGTTGTTAGTTGGGCAGATGAAATACATGGTTATTTAATTGCAATTAACCATGGAGATGCGTTGAAAACACGTTATGCTCACAACAAAAATATACATTGTTAATGTTAATTATGAAATTTTGCATAACGATAAACAAATTGATCCGTTAAAATTTGTATATCGTAAAGCCGGTAATAAAAAACAAGTGTAGCTAGCGCTGATAATTCGGTATAACTACAATAATAATATTCACTCAGTGTTCCAAATGTTTTGGGCGCTAAATCTCACAAAATGGTTTAATAAGATGTTTGTAAATTTGTTGACAAAAATATTTGGCAGTCGTAATGATCGACTAATCAAAAAAATGGACAAAGAAGTAAAGAAAATAAATGCGTTAGAGCCCATTCTAGAAGCGCTAAGTGACGATGAGTTAAAAGAAAAAACCAGTGAGTTTAAAGAACGATTGTCTAAAGGTGAAACGTTAAACCAAATTTTACCTGAAGCATTTGCTGTTGTACGTGAAGCCAGTAAGCGTGTGTTCGATATGCGACATTTCGATGTGCAAATGATTGGTGGCATGGTATTACATGATGGAAAAATTGCCGAAATGCGTACTGGTGAAGGTAAAACGTTAACGGCAACCTTACCTTCATACTTAAATGCGTTAACAGGTAATGGCGTACATGTTATTACTGTCAATGACTATTTAGCTACACGTGATGCAGATTGGTGTCGTCCATTATTTGAATTTTTAGGGTTAACAGTAGGCTGTAATATTGCCGGCATGTCACCGCAAAGTAAGCAAGCTGCTTATCAATCTGATATAACCTATGGTACCAACAACGAATTTGGTTTTGATTACCTACGTGACAATATGGTGTTTTCACCAGAAGAGCGTACACAGAAAAAATTAAACTTTGCAATTATTGATGAAGTTGACTCAATCTTAATTGATGAAGCACGTACACCGCTTGTTATTTCAGGGCAGGCAGAAGATAGCTCTGAACTATACAAAGCAATAAACGCAATAGTGCCGGTACTTGAAGTACAAAATGAAGAAGATAAAGACGAGGATACTGGTCAGTCTGAAGACTTCGTTGAAGGTGATTTCACCATTGATGAAAAAGCGAAGCAAATATATTTAACTGAACGTGGTCAAATTCGCATTGAAGAAATTATGGTTGAAAAAGGCCTGTTGCAAGAAGGCGATACACTGTTTTCAGCAGCTAATATAACGCTTTTACATCATGTAATGGCCGCGTTACGTGCTCATAAACTATTTCAAAAAGATGTTGATTACATTTTAAAAAATGGTGAAATAGTTATTGTTGATGAACACACCGGACGTACAATGGAAGGTCGTCGTTGGTCTGAAGGCTTACATCAAGCTGTTGAAGCGAAAGAAGGTGTGAAAATTCAAAATGAAAATCAAACACTTGCTTCAATTACTTTCCAAAATTTCTTCAGAATTTATGATAAATTGTCGGGTATGACAGGTACAGCAGACACTGAAGCTTTTGAGTTTCAACATATTTATGGCTTGGAAACTGTTATTGTTCCAACGCATCGCCCTATGATCCGAAAAGATCTAGCTGATTTAATATATTTAACAGCAGAAGAAAAATTTGAAGCGATTCTAGCTGATATTAAAGACTGTGTTAAACGCGGTCAGCCAGTATTAGTTGGTACTATTTCTATTGAAACTTCTGAATTCCTTTCTGATTTTCTTAAGAAAGAAAAAATTAAACACAAAGTATTGAATGCGAAGTTTCATGAACAAGAAGCTCAAATTGTTGCTGATGCCGGTAAAGAGTTTGCTGTAACTATTGCTACTAACATGGCTGGTCGTGGTACCGATATTGTACTTGGTGGTAATTTAAATGCTGCAATTGCAGAGTTATCTAAAGGTAATAAACAACCGACAGAAGAGCAAATTGCAAAAGTAAAAGAACAATGGAAAATTGATCACGAACATGTGTTGGCATTAGGTGGTTTAAAAATTATCGCTACTGAGCGTCATGAATCTCGTCGTATTGATAATCAATTACGTGGTCGTTCAGGTCGTCAAGGCGATGCTGGTGCAACACGATTCTATCTTTCTATGGAAGATTCATTAATGCGAATTTTTGCTTCTGAACGTATTTCAAATATGATGCGTAAATTAGGCATGGAGCATGGTGAAGCAATAGAACACCCTTGGGTAACTCGTAGTATTGAAAATGCTCAACGTAAAGTTGAAAGCCGTAACTTTGATATGCGTAAACAACTATTAGAATATGATGATGTTGCTAATGATCAACGTGGTGTAATTTACGAACAACGTAATGAGTTATTAGATGAAGCTGACATTGGTGAAGTTGTCGATAATATCAGAGCTGATGTTATCAATAGTGTTATTGATCAGCATATTCCGCGTCAATCATTAGTTGAAATGTGGAATGTTGCTGGTTTAGAAGAGCAGCTAAAAGGTGAATTCAACACCAACTTACCTATTGCACAGTGGATTGAAGAAGATAAAAAGTTACACGAAGAAAGCTTACGTGAGAAGATTGTTGCTGAATTCGAGAAAACATACAAAGATAAAGAAGCTGTGGTTGGTGCTGACGTACTTCGTCAATTCGAGAAAGCCGTTATGTTACAAAGCTTAGATTCACATTGGAAAGAGCATTTAGCGGCAATGGATCACCTACGTCAGGGGATTGGTTTACGTGCTCACGCCCAGAAAAATCCTAAGCAAGAATATAAGCGCGAGTCATTCCAATTGTTTACTGAAATGTTAGATAATTTGAAATATGACGTTGTTGGTATTCTTTCAAAAGTTCAAATACAGGCAGAATCTGATGTTGAAGCAGTAGAAGAGCAACATAGAAAATCAGAAGTGCCTGCTGAATTTCAACACCAAAGTGCTGAAGGAATAGAAGAAAAGCCTGTGCCTCGTGTTGGGCGTAATGAGTTATGTCCTTGTGGCTCAGGTAAGAAATACAAGCAGTGTCATGGTAAATTGACTTAACGTGCTTCAAAGTATGCCTAAAACTATCCTTGTTGCCGTTGGGGTGATTATTTCAACCAACGAGCAACAACAAACTCAATATTTTCTTACAAAACGCCTTGCTGACGCTCATCAAGGCGGAAAGTGGGAGTTCCCTGGTGGTAAAGTAGAAGAGGGTGAAAGTGTTGCACAGTCGCTTGCTAGAGAGCTTAAAGAAGAAATAAATATAGATGTGTTAACGTGCCAGCCATTAATCACTATTAATCACCTTTACCATGAAAAAGAGGGTGTTGATAAAAAAGTGTGTTTAGAGGTTTTTATTGTTGATAACTATGCAGGAGAGCCAAGTGCGCAAGAAGGGCAAGGCGAAGGTTGGTTTTCACTTGTTGAGCTGCAAAGCTTAGATTTTCCAGAAGCAAATCAGGATATTATTTCAGCATTGGTTGAACGTAAGATTTAACTAATAAATCAATATTAATAAAAAACCTAACGAACTCTTTGTTATTCAGGCTCTACAAAAAACTTATTATTTAGTAAGAATTCATCTTCCATTGCATCAAGCATATCTTCCGTTAACGGGGTTGCTCCTGATATTGGCTGGCTAATTTTATGGTTTTCTTCAGCCCATTCACCTAAATCAATCAATTGGCATCTTTTACTACAGAAAGGACGGAATTCGCTGCTTGCTTCCCAAACTACTTCTTTGGTGCAGTTAGGACAGGGTACTTTTAAAGTCATGATATTAAGCTAAGTATTTAGTAAATTGATAAAGAGATTATACGTTAATTGATCTTGTAGAGAAAGTTATAGCCAATGAGGATTAAAGAAAATCGCGATTAACAACGCGCTAATTCGAATTTAGTCGCTTGGTTTGAATACCGGCGACCATTTTGTTCACAAGGCAATTTGAAACGGATAGAGTAACGGAACCTATTACCACTAATTGTTGGAAAATATTGGGCACTTTGCGCAACTTTAATACGTAATAACAATAAGCCTTCACCATTATCTTGATAAAAGCCACTTTCAGTTTCAATAAATTTAAAATCAGCTCGTTGACGTATAAATTTTAATATTAAAACCAATGCTCCTTTAATACTACTTAGTAGAGATAACCATTGGGAAATATTTTTATTGATAATAGTTTCAGGTTGATGAAGCCAAAAGTGTAATTGAGGTAGATCAAAACTACAGGTTCCACCTTGTATCGCAAAGCGTTGTTTTAAGCTGGCTAGCAATACATCTTCTTTTAATTGGCACCAAGCCTGACTACCAATTCTTAGTTGGCTAACGAGGGCTACAGATGTCTTTAAATTGAATTCCAGTGCTGTAGTATCTATATTTGGTGCTTGAGACCACACGACTAAATTTTGCTGTAACTTTTCTAAATCTTTAATTAAATCTCCTCGAATATCACTACGATCAAGTATATCAATTATAGAAAATAATGAATTAAAAAAAACGTGATGACAAGTAAGTATATCTGAAGCAGAGCAACTCTCAACTTGTTTGAATAGTTGCTCAAGTTTTAAATAGTGACGAATACGTTCATTAAGAGGGTGTTCATATAAAATAGTTGTCATGGGAGTATTACATTATTTAAATTAAGGAATTAAATTGAGATCGTAGATTTAGATTTTATTGATTTGGCTATATTACCTATAGCCATTAGAAATGGCGAATCATTTGTTGTTTGTTTTTTGTTCAGTAACTGTAGCGATACAGTATATGGTTATTATTTATGTTTTGTTTGCTTTTTTTTGTGCTGCATACGCTAAATAAGCATGATGTAATTGAGCTACGGCACTGGTTAAATCTTCAATTAAACAATCATCATTATTTAATATGTCATCGGCATGTGACTGTCTAACTTGTCGACTAACTTGACTCTTAATAATAGCTTCTACTTGTTTTTTAGAGTTATTGTCACGCGCTATTGTGCGAGAGACTTGGGTTGCTTCGTTTACATCAACAACTAACACGCGATCTACTAATGTAGTTAGATTATTCTCAATTAGCAAGGGGGCTACAATAATACAATAAGGGCTTAATGACACCTGTGCTTGTGTAACAATTTGTTTTCTGATTAAAGGGTGTAACAGCGCGTTTAGCCATTGTTTATCTACTTCATTGGTAAATATTTTTGTGCGAAGCATTGCGCGATTTAATTGCCCGTCACTATGAAGGATGTCACTGCCGAAATGCGCTTCAATCAAAGTTAGCGCAGGGCTACCTTTTGCCACCACATCCCGAGCAATAATATCAGCATCTATAATATCGATACCTAACTTAGCAAAGATATTAGTGACCGTTGTTTTACCACTACCAATACCACCAGTGAGACCGACAATAAAATCAGACATATTTAGTTTTCTCTTAATAAAATAAGGGAGCTGTTTAATTTAGCTAAATGTGCATAAATTGTAATAAATGCAACTGATAGTACTAGCTGATTTGAGCGATATACCAAACCCAAATACCTTGACCCCATAATAATGTTATCCAACCCGAAACAGCTAGGTAAGGCCCAAAAGGAATAGCTTGTTCACGCCGATGATTTTTAAATAGCATTAATGAAATGCCAACTAATGCACCCACTACTGATGCCATTAATATCAACAGTGGTAATAGCTGCCAACCAGCCCATGCGCCAAATAAGGCAAAAAGTTTAAAGTCACCATGACCCATGCCTTCTCTACCGGTTAGTAATTTAAATAGCCAAAATATGCTAAATAAGCTCATGTAACCTATTGCAGCACCAATAACAGCATCAGCTAGCGGTACAAAAATCCCTTGTAAGTTAACTAACAAGCCAAGCCATAATAGAGGCATGACGATTTGGTCTGGTAACAGCATATGATCGAAATCAATTAAGGTTAAACATATCAAGCCCCACGTTAGTATAAGCAATAATAAGGTCTCTATAGACACACCAAACTTTAACGCAATTATGACACTTAACACGGACGTTGCCACTTCCACTAGAGGATAACGGGCAGCAATACTATTTTTACATTGGCTACATTTTCCACCAAGTAGTATCCAACTGATTACTGGAATATTTTCATAAAATCGTATTTTATGATCACACATTGGACAAGTTGAGTTAGGGATAGATAAGCTAAGTGGCGTAATTTTTTTCGCCGGTATATCTTTTAATTCATCAGCTAAAAACTCACGACAATCTGTATACCAAGTATTGTGCATCATTTGAGGTAAGCGGTAGATCACAACATTTAAAAAACTACCGATGATCAATGAAAATAAGGCGACAAAAATGTAGTATAAAAGGGGAGATTGTTGAAAAAATAATAACGTTTGTTCAAACATAAACTACTCGTAATCTAAAAATAATATATTCACTTTGGAAATTTTGTCGCAAACTGCTTACGGCATGCCATGTTGTCAGTAACTTGAGTACTACATTGTTCACTTGCTTGTTGTATTGTTATCTTGAGCTTAATAAACTAAACAATCATGCCAATTTGGAATATTGGTAAATACATCGCAATAATTAAACCGCCAATCACCACGCCTAATACAGCCATAATCATTGGCTCTAATAATGCTGTTAAATTATCAACGGCATTATCTACTTCGGCTTCATAGACATTAGCCACTTTTGATAGCATATCATCAACTGCGCCAGACTCCTCACCAATGGCAACCATTTGAATAACCATATCAGGAAATATATTACTATTACGCATAGCTAGATTCATTTGCATACCTGAGGTAACCTCAGTGCGAACCTCTAGAATGGCATCTCGGAATACTGCATTGCCAGCAGCGCCAGCCGCTGATTCTAGAGCATCTATTAATGGGACACCGGCAGCAAAAGTGGTGGAAAGTGTTCTGGCGTAACGAGCAACCGCCGCTTTTTCAAGTAAATCGCCAATAATGGGGAGTTTTAGAATTTGCCTATCAACTTGGTCGCGTAATTTTAAACTGTTTCTATGAGCACGTTTGAATAGAAAGATAAAGGCAAAAATAGCACCTAAACCTAAATGCCAATAAGCGACCATAAAGTCTGAAATACCAACAACAAACAAAGTAAAGCCAGGTAATTCAGCACCAAAGCCGGCAAAAATTTCTTGAAAAACTGGTACCACAAAAATTAGTAATATTGAGGTTACAACAGCGGCAATAACTAATACAGCGATAGGGTAGGTCATTGCTTTTTTTATTTTTGCTTTTAACGCTTCAGCTTTTTCTTTGTAGGTGGCAATACGGTCATAAATGGTTTCTAACGACCCCGATTGTTCACCTGAGGCAACTAAATCACAATATAGGTCATCAAAGTGTCTTGGGTGATCACGTAAACAGTCAGATAGCGGAATACCTGATGATAACTTATGAGCTATTTCACCGAGTAATTTTTGCATTTTTCCATTGTTATGACCCTTGCCAATCATTTCAATAGTTTGTACTAAAGGCACACCAGCACCTAACATGGTGGCAATTTGTCGAGATATAATGGCAATATCGCCTGGGGTAATGGCTTTATCGCCTCCTAAACCAAAAAGTGGTTTAGCTTTTTTCTTTACTTTACTAGGCGTAATACCTTGTTTACGTAATTGCGCCTTTAATTCGATAATATTATTTGCTGGCAGCTCACCGCTAATCTTTTTACCTTTTCGATTAACGCCTTGCCAAGTAAAAACATCTAATGCTTTAACCTTCGGAGCTTTTTTTTTTGCTACTGCTGTCGCCATAAAATTACCTACTGTTTATAACTGATTTATATAAAATATCGTCTAGGAGCTGGTTACACGGTTTATTTCTTTTAGGCTAGTCATGCCATCCATTGCTTTTTCTAAGCCTGATTGACGTAAATTATTATAACCTTCTTTTTGGCACTGCTCAGCAATATCTAACGAGTTACCACCTTCCATAATAATAGAGGCAATTTCAGGGCTAATTTTAATCACTTCATAAATACCCACTCGCCCTTTATAACCACCAGTACAGTGTTCACAACCAACAGGCTTAAACAGTTTTATTTCACTTAACTTATCTATAGGAAAACCTTGTTCGGCAAGTTGTGCTTCTGAAAGTACTTCATGGGTTTTACATTGTGAGCATAAACGCCTTGCTAATCGTTGTGCAATAATAGTAGTCACTGAACTCGCAACGTTATAAGCAGGCACTCCCATATTAAGTAAACGAGTTAAGGTTTCTGCAGCCGAGTTAGTATGCAAGGTCGATAATACTAAATGCCCTGTTTGTGCGGCTTTTATTGCTATTTCTGCGGTTTCTAAATCTCGAATTTCACCAACCATAACAATATCAGGATCTTGACGTAAAAAAGAACGTAACGCGCTAGGAAATGTTAAACCCGCTCGGTTATTAATTTGTACCTGGTTAATACCTTCTAAATTAATCTCTACAGGGTCTTCTGCGGTAGAAATATTACGTTCAGCGGTATTGAGAATATTCAACCCTGTATATAGCGAAACAGTTTTACCCGAGCCTGTTGGTCCAGTGACTAAAATCATGCCTTGTGGTTGCTCTAGTGCTTCCATGTATATTTTTTTCTGAGCTGGTTCATAGCCCAACATATCAATACCGAGCATAGCGCTGGAAGAGTCCAAAATACGCATTACTATTTTTTCACCCCACATTGTGGGTAAGGTACTGACTCGGAAATCAATAGACTTTTTCTTAGAAAGTGATAATTTTATGCGGCCATCTTGTGGTACGCGCCGTTCAGCGATATCAAGTTTTGCCATCACTTTCAAACGAGCTGACATACGTGATGATAGACTTACTGGTGGACGCGCAATTTCAGTTAAAATGCCATCAATACGAAAACGAATGCGAAAAGACTTTTCATAAGGTTCAAAATGTAAATCAGAGGCGCCTTTTTTGATGGCATCTAATAAAATTTTATTGATAAAAACAACAATAGGTGCGTCATCTTCACCTGTACTAACCGGATCATCGTCACTTTGATCTTCTTGAACGTCTATACCCGATAACTCATTAGAATCAATATCAGTAATATTAAGGGAGCCACCTTCATCTTCTAATACTTTTTCAATACAAGCTTGTAAGCCAAGCTCATCAGTTAATATCAGTTCAGTGCTATAGCCAGTATTAAATTGTATTTCTTCTAAGGCATCAAGGTCGGTAGGATCTGACATGGCGACAAAAAGCACTTTGCCACGTAAAAATAACGGCAAGGCATTATGTTTAGTAATGAGTTTTTCATTACGAACCCCATCAGGCACCAAAGTTGTATCAAAATTACTAAGTTGTATATAAGGATAACCGAACTTATAAGATAAAATAGCAGCAATCTTTTTGCTGTCGATTTTTTTATCTTCGACTAAGTAGCGAATAAAAGGTTTATCTTTCCCTGTGAAGTCATTAAAAATATCATCGACATTAGTAAGCGGTATAAGATGCTCTGTAGACAAAGCCGATAAAACACTGGATTGCTGGTGATTGCCTTTCATAATGTTTACAGATAACCTTTTGAATAAATTCAATGAAAATGTCAAATTTCAGTGTAGCGCAAATTTGTATAAAAGAGAAAAATAAAAATGAGGTCAGAGTAACTTTAAATTTGAATATTGTTAGCTATAGTTATTGTATCAATTAAAAATGGAATTTTAATTGATGTCTAGATTGCATCGTATTTGCCCTGTCAACATTCCACAACATATTATTCAACGTGGAAATAATCATCAAATTTGCTTTGCCAGTGAAACCGACTTTGTTACTTATGCTGCTTATTTGAAAAAATATGCAAATAAATTTGAAGTAGATATTCATGCTTGGGTTTTTATGACAAATCATGTTCACCTGTTATGTACTCCTAAAAAAGAGGGAGGTATTAGTAATATGATGCAATCATTAGGTAGAGGTTATGTTCGTACTTTAATAACGTTTACTATCGCTCTGGTACTTTATGGGAAGGCAGATTTAAATCTTGTATTATTGAAGATGAAGGTTATTTGTTGCAGGTATATCGCTATATTGAATTAAACCCTGTCAGAGCAAAAATGGTTGAATCGCCAGCGGATTATAAGTGGTCTAGTTATTGTGTAAATGCATTAGGTAAAGAATCAACACTTTGCTCGCCACATTTCTTGTATCTTCAATTACATAAAAATAAAGAAGAGCGGTTAGTTGCGTATAAAAAGTTATGTTCATATGGATTAGCAAAGAAGCAATTACTTGAAATTAGAGACAATACCAACAAAAACCTAGCATTTGGCAGTCAACGATTTAAATTAGAAATAAAAAAGCTCCCGAAGGAGCTTTAAAAATCAGATCAGTTAGGTTAAATAAAAGAGAGTGATTTTAATGTTACTCTGACCCCATTTAATCCTAAAGATCGATCAATGAATCATTAAAAATTTTCACTAATTAGCATTAGCCAAAAGGGCTTCAATAAATGAAGAATTAATAACAGGATCTAAAATCCCGTCTTATTTTTAATTCGATTGGCACCAACCTTTGTCAAGGCAACTAACTGTTTTTGTTGAAGTTATCGTCCAAGTTATAGGGTCACCTGAAGGTGTTGCAATAAGATTGGCGCTGTCTGTTGCAGCAGTTGAGACAGCAGTA
This sequence comes from Colwellia sp. 5_MG-2023, assembly GCF_030547795.1. NCBI lineage: Bacteria > Pseudomonadati > Pseudomonadota > Gammaproteobacteria > Alteromonadales > Colwelliaceae > Colwellia > Colwellia sp. 5_MG-2023. Next base: position 113,528 of record NZ_JAUOPW010000010.1, read on the forward strand.
ATAACCCCATCTGCTATCGTCATTGTATCTAAGTTTTCATAGGTTCCAGTTGCCACTGCTGCTGGAATACCACGAGCACCTGCATCACAATTATCTAATGAGCCTTCAGTTTGAAAACAAACTGTAACAGCTGTTCTTGCTGCACCTACCATAGAAACAACTTCGGCAAATTTCGCTTTTTTTGTATAATCTTGATAAGCAGGCAACGCCACAGCTGCTAAAATACCAATAATCGCAACAACGATCATTAATTCAATTAAGGTAAAACCTTGTTGTGCTTGTTTAGATATATTCTTCATTGTATTTAAGTTTTTCATTGTCATAATTTCCATTAATTTATATGGGGGCTACATTTAATATGCGACATATATTTATAAATGTAAAATAATGTTGCAACTTTTTTGACTTAAATTAAGTATTTAATCTTTTCTTTACTTAGGCGATGAAGTTAATTAACACTAAGGAAAATAGTTAACAGTTTATTAACTATTTTCTATGTACGATTTATTGTTCAACAATAGCTATTTAGTATTTTTTTTGTGCTTTTTTTGAAAAGGGGCGTGATCTTCTTATTAATCTTCTGTATAATCCGCGCTCCCTACGTTACAAACTGTCTTTTAAATAGTCTGTTTCTTTAGATTTTTGCTTTAATTATATAGCTGATTCTTAGATGTGGGTGGTTTAAAGACGTTAGGCTCGATACTCGAAGGGGTAATTGCGTAGTCTATTATTAACCGACAAATAAAACATAAGTTTGTTTTGTCATTTAAGTAACATTTTTTAATTTGGGTTTTTTAATGAAAACTTTTGTAGCTAAACCAGCAAGCGTACAACGCGAATGGTTCTTAGTGGACGCCGAAGATAAAACTTTAGGTCGTATCGCTACTGAAATTGCAAGCCGTTTACGCGGTAAGCATAAACCAGAATATACACCTCATGTTGATACTGGCGATTATATCGTTGTAATTAATGCTGAGAAAGTACGTGTAACTGGTAACAAAGCGAAAGGTAAAATTTACTATTCGCATACTGAATTCCCTGGCGGTCTTAAGCAAATTAGCTTTGAAAAGTTAATTGAAAAAGCACCAGAACGTGTTCTTGAATTTGCAGTGAAAGGCATGTTACCTAAAGGTCCTTTAGGTCGTGAAATGTTCCGCAAATTAAAAGTGTATGCAGGCTCTGAGCACATGCATACTGCACAACAACCACAACTTTTGGAGCTTTAAGCAATGGCTGATAATCAATATTACGGTACTGGTCGTCGCAAGAGCTCAACTGCTCGTGTGTTCATGAAAGCTGGTAACGGTGCAATCACAATTAACAAACGTGACATTTCTGAGTATTTCGGACGTGAAACAGCTCGTATGGTTGTTCGTCAACCGTTAGAGTTAGTTGAAATGTTAGAAAAGTTTGACTTTAATATCTCTGTAGTAGGTGGTGGTATTTCTGGTCAAGCTGGCGCAATTCGTCACGGTATTACTCGTGCATTAATGGAGTTTGATGAAACTTTACGTGGCGGTTTACGCGCGGCTGGTTTTGTTACTCGTGATGCTCGTAAAGTTGAACGTAAGAAAGTGGGCTTACACAAAGCACGTAAGAAACCACAATTCTCAAAACGTTAATTTCTTTATATTTTATATATCGAATTCAAAAAACCGACCTTGTGTCGGTTTTTTTTATATTAATTTTTCGGTAAATTATTTATTTTTCCCCTCGTGAGGTTTGCAGCGTTATCCTCAATTTTACAGCGTTATAGCGCTGCGTTTAGGTGAACAACGAAATCACGAATTAGGCGAATAAATTCACCCCTACTATGTTGGTAATCAATTCTTTCATGGGTGTTTTGTAGGAGCGTTTTTGTAGGGGCGACTTCAGTCGCCTGAACACAAATACACGTCAATAACATCTGTATTATGTTATATCCCATTATTAGTAGGCGTAGTAGGCGAATAAATTCACCCCTACTATGTTGGTAATCAATTCTTTCATGGGTGTTTTGTAGGAGCGTTTTTGTAGGGGCGACTTCAGTAGCCTGAACACAAATACACGTCAATAACATCTGTATTATGTTATATCCCATTATTAGTAGGCGTAGTAGGCGAATAAATTCGCCCCTACTATGTTGG
>NZ_JAUOPW010000011.1:0-114592 GCF_030547795.1 Colwellia sp. 5_MG-2023
AGTTGAGGAATAAAAAAGCCCCTAGTAAATAAATACTAGGGCTTTTAAGTAACTATAAAGTTAATTAAAAAATATTTATTCCTTTAAGAAGCAGCTTTAACTACTACGTCAACTAATTTCCACATGCCTTTTATCAGCTAGAGCTAGACTTAGAAATTGTACCAATTTCATTTTATTAAGTTGTGTTTGAGTTGAGGAATAAAAAAGCCCCTAGTAAATAAATACTAGGGGCTTTTAAGTAACTATAAAGTTAATTAAAAAATATTAATTAAGCTTTAACTACTACGTCAACTAATTTCCAGTTCTTAGACTTAGAAATTGGTGCAACTTCAGTAATAGTTACTAAGTCACCTTCGTTACATACGTTAGCTTCATCGTGCGCTTTCAACTTAGTTGAACGCGTGATGTACTTACCATATATAGGGTGCTTAACACGACGTTCGATCATTACAACGATAGACTTATCCATCTTGTTACTGATAACAACGCCTTGTAGTGTGCGGATTTTAGCTTCGCTCATTACTTACCTGCCTTTTCAGTGATGATAGTCTTAACACGTGCAATATTGCGACGTACAGTTCTTAGCAAATGAGTTTGTGCTAATTGACCAGTGCTTGCTTGCATGCGGTAGTTAAACTGCTCACGTAGAAGCTCTAGTAATTCAGCATTAAGCTCTTCAATGCTTTTTGCTTTTAGTTCACTAGCTTTCATTACATTACCGTCCTAGTTACGAAGGTAGTTTTAAACGGAAGTTTAGCAGCAGCTAAAGCAAATGCTTCGCGCGCTACTTCTTCAGGAACACCTTCCATTTCATAAAGAACACGGCCAGGAAGAATTTGGCAAACCCAATATTCTACTGAACCCTTACCTTTACCCATACGAACCTCAAGAGGTTTTTTGGTAATTGGCTTATCAGGGAAAACGCGTATCCAGATTTTACCTTGACGCTTAACATGACGAGTCATGGCACGACGAGCGGCTTCAATTTGGCGTGCAGTCATACGACCGCGCTCAACCGATTTCAAACCGAAAGTACCGAAGCTAACTGAACTACCAACCTGTGCAAGACCACGGTTACGTAATTTAAATTGCTTACGGAATTTAGTACGTTTTGGTTGTAACATTACTTATTCCTCTTACTTCGCTTTGCGGTTGTTCTTTCTTTTAGGTTTAGCCGCTGGTTGTTCTGCCACAAGTGGCATTTTACCAATGATTTCGCCTTTAAAGATCCAAACTTTAATACCAATTACACCATAAGTCGTGTCGCCACGCGCAATTGCGTAGTCGATATCAGCACGTAATGTATGTAAAGGTACACGACCTTCACGATACCATTCAGCACGTGCAATATCAGCGCCGCCTAAACGACCGCTAACTTGAACTTTGATACCCTTAGCACCTAAACGCATAGCGTTTTGCACGGCACGCTTCATAGCGCGACGGAACATAACACGACGTTCTAATTGACTAGCAATACTGTCAGCAACAAGCTGCGCATCCATTTCTGGCTTACGTACTTCAGCAATGTTGATTTGAGCAGGAACGCCGGCAATTTTAGACACAGCTAAACGTAACTTCTCAACATCTTCGCCTTTCTTACCAATAACAACACCTGGACGAGCCGTGTGAATTGTTACGCGGATAGATTTAGCTGGACGTTCAATAACTACTTTAGATAGTGAAGCGCGTTTAAGCTTTTCTTTTAAAAATTCGCGAACCTTATGGTCGCCGTCTAAGTTGCTAGCAAAATCTTTGCTGTTAGCAAACCAAGTAGACGCGAAAGGTTTCGTGATCCCTAGGCGAATACCGGTAGGATTAACTTTTTGACCCATACTAATATACTCCTAAGAATCAGACACAATCACAGTAATGTGACTAGTGCGCTTGATGATGCGATCGGCTCGGCCTTTCGCTCGTGGCATAATACGTTTCATTGTTGGACCATCGTCAATCATAATTGTTTTAACGAATAATTCATCAATATCTGCACCTTCATTGTGCTCTGCATTAGCAATCGCTGAATTAAGAACTTTTTTAACTAAGTCAGCAGCAGATTTGTTGCTAAACGTTAGTATTTCAAGAGCTTTTTCAACGTGTACGCCGCGGATTTGATCCGCAACTAAACGTGCTTTTTGCGCAGAACCACGGGCAAATTTATGTATAGCAATTGCTTCCATCTAACTTCCCCTTACTTCTTCGCTTTCTTATCAGCGACATGACCGCGATAAGTACGAGTTGGTGCAAATTCTCCTAATTTGTGACCGATCATTTCTTCGGTTACAAATACAGGAACGTGTTGACGGCCATTATGGACAGCTATGGTCAATCCGATCATCGTAGGGATGATCATTGAACGACGGGACCAAGTTTTAATTGGCTTTTTATTCCCGCTTTCCACCGCTTTCTCTACCTTCGTCAACAAGTGTAGGTCAATAAAAGGACCTTTCTTGAGGGAACGTGGCATGGTGATTCCTTAATTATCATTACTCTAATTACCGAAATTAATCGATAATTATGAGTATTTAGTTTAATGCACTAATTACTTAGTACGACGACGTACGATAAATTTATCAGTACGCTTATTCGAACGAGTCTTGTAACCCTTAGTTGGTACACCCCAAGGTGATACCGGATGACGACCGCCAGATGTTTTACCTTCACCACCACCGTGTGGATGGTCAACTGGGTTCATGGCAACACCACGAACAGTTGGGCGAACACCGCGCCAGCGTGAAGCACCAGCTTTACCCAGAGAGCGAAGCATGTGTTCAGCATTGCCGATTTCACCTAAAGTAGCACGACAATCTGCTTCGATTTTACGCATTTCGCCAGAGCGAAGACGTAAAGTAACGTAAGCACCATCTTTCGCAACTAATTGTGCGTAAGTACCAGCAGCACGAGCAATTTGCGCGCCCTTACCTGGTTTAAGTTCGATTGCATGCACAACACTACCTAATGGCGTGTTGCGTAAAGGCATAGTATTACCCGCTTTAATAGGAGCATCAACACCAGACTGGATAGAATCACCAGCTTTTAAGCCTTTAGGGGCTAAGATGTAACGACGTTCACCATCTGCATATAATACTAAAGCGATGTTAGCACTACGATTTGGATCGTATTCTAAACGTTCAACTTTCGCAGGGATACCATCTTTATTACGTTTAAAGTCAACGATACGATAATGATGCTTATGACCACCGCCAATATGACGAACGGTAATACGACCATTATTGTTACGACCACCAGACTTAGACTTAGTGTCTAATAATGGTGCGTAAGGCTTACCTTTATGAAGCTCTTTGTTTACCACTTTAACTAGGTGACGACGACCCGGAGAAGTAGGTTTACATTTTACAATAGCCATTTTAACTACTCCTATGATTCAGCGCCAACGAAGTCGATGTCACTACCTTCTGCAAGAGTTACGTAAGCTTTTTTCCAGTCGTTACGACGACCAAAACGAGCTCCAGTACGTTTTACTTTACCCTTAACATTAAGTGTATTAACACCTACAACAGAAACTTCAAAAAGCTTCTCAACGGCCGCTTTAATTTCAGCTTTAGTTGCATCAGTAGTAACTTTGAAAACAACAGTGTTGTTTGCTTCAGCTGCTACAGTTGCTTTTTCAGAAATATTTGGTGCTAAAAGCACTTTCAACAAACGTTCTTCGTTTATCATGCTAGTATCCCCTCGATTTCTTTAACTGCATCAGCAGTAATTAAAACTTTTTCGAAACCAACTAAGCTTACAGGATCAATTGCTGCAACATCACGAACGTCAACTTTATATAAGTTGCGTGCTGATAAGAACAAGTTCTCGTCAACTTCTTTAGTTACAATCAATACATCTTTAAGCTCTAAGCCTTTCAACTTAGCAACTAATTCTTTAGTTTTAGGTGTTTCTACCGAAAAATCGTTTACTACAACTAAACGTTCTTGACGAACTAATTCAGATAAGATGCTAGCAATAGCACCACGATACATTTTACGGTTAACTTTTAAACTGTGATCTTGAGGTTTAGCAGCGAATGTTACGCCACCAGAACGCCAGATTGGACCACGAGTAGTACCGGCACGAGCTCGGCCTGTACCTTTTTGACGCCATGGTTTTGCACCACCGCCGCTAACTTCTGAACGAGTTTTCTGAGCACGAGTACCTTGACGAGCACCAGCTGCATATGCAACTACTACTTGGTGTACTAAAGCTTCATTAAACTCACGTCCAAAAGTTGCTTCAGAAACTTCAAGAGCACCTGATGCGTCTTTTAATGATAATTCCATCACAAAATCTCCTGGACTAAGCTTTAACAGCTGGTTTGATGATTACGTTACCGTTGATAGCACCCGGAACTGCGCCTTTAACAAGCAACAAGTTACGTTCTGCGTCAACGCGAACCAATTCAAGGTTTTGTGTAGTAACGCGCACAGCACCCATGTGACCAGACATTTTTTTGCCTTTGAAAACGCGACCTGGTGTTTGACACTGACCTAACGAACCGTTAGATCTGTGAGAAATCGAGTTACCATGAGTTGCATCTTGCATGCTGAAATTCCAGCGCTTGATACCACCTTGGAAACCTTTACCTTTAGAGGTACCAGTTACATCTACTAATTTAGTTTCATTGAAAATCTCAACAGTGATTTCACTGCCAGCTTCAATATCGCTACCTTCATTTGCATTTAAGCGGAATTCCCACAGGCCACGACCTGCTTCAACGCCTGCTTTAGCGAAATGACCAGCTGCTGGTTTGTTAACACGGCTTGCTTTACGCTTGCCCGTAGTAACTTGAAGCGCTGAATAACCATCGTTGTCTACAGTTTTAACCTGAGAAACACGGTTCGCTTCAACTTCTAGAACTGTAACAGGAGTAGAAACGCCATCTTCTGTGAAGACACGAGTCATACCCACTTTACGTCCAACTAGACCTATAGTCATTGTTAAAACTCCTCTTAGCCCAAGCTGATTTGAACATCAACACCAGCTGCAAGATCTAAACGCATTAATGCGTCTACAGTCTTTTCAGTTGGCTCAACGATATCAATCATGCGTTTGTGAGTACGAATTTCGTACTGGTCACGCGCATCTTTGTTAACGTGTGGAGAAGTTAATATTGTAAAACGTTCTTTGCGAGTTGGAAGTGGAATAGGACCACGAACCTGTGCGCCAGTACGCTTAGCAGTATCAACGATCTCTGCTGTAGATTGATCAATCAAACGATGATCGAACGCTTTCAAACGAATGCGAATTCTTTGATTTGACATTTATCAAATCCCCTTTTAAAAGAACAAAAAAATACATCCCTCTGCTTCCTTATGTACTGGAAGGGGGTGTATTACTAAATAAACATTCAACGCAAAATTAGCGTTGCTGTATAAGGAAATAACTAATACGTTAATACCTTAGTTTGTTTACGTTTGAATGATTATCTTTATAAAACAGACAAAACTGTATAAACAAAACTACACCCAGTTCTCCTGAATGTGGTCGCGTATTATACATAAGATTAGAATATGAGCAAGTATTAATTACTCATTGCTAAGTTTTAAATATTCAGCCTGTTAACCTAATAGCGTTTCAATTGAATATTCATTACACTCGAAATAACTATAAAAAGAATTAACCATAATAATTATCATCATATAAAGAGGGGAAGGACATGAATAAACCTTGGTTTACTAATTATCCTACAAATGTAGCTCATGAGGTCGATTTAACCCGTTACACTTCATTAATAGACTTATTTCATGAAACAACGGCTAAATATCAACAGCAAACAGCTTTTAGTAATTTTGGCGCGGAACTGACCTTCAATCAGGTAAATAGTTTATCACGAGATTTTGCCGCTTTTTTACAAAACAAGTTGAATATTACCAAAGGCGATCGTGTCGCCTTAATGTGTCCAAATACTTTATGCTTCCCAATTGCTATGTGGGGCATTATTCGTGTTGGAGGAGTACAGGTAAATGTAAACCCAATGTATACACCGCGCGAATTAGAGCATCAACTTAATGATGCCCAAGTAGACACTATCATTATATTTTCTTCATCAACTAAAATGCTCGCTGATGTTATTGGCAAAACTAACGTAAAGAATGTGATTACCATTAATTTAGATGATTTAATCAACAAAGGGTTACCGAGTGAACCTATTGATGAGCGTTTAAGTCATACTATTAGCTTTACCGACGCCTTAGCTCAAGGAAAGAATAGTGAATTAGCGGAGCCTAAGCTATGCCAAGACGATTTATTGTATTTACAATATACCGGTGGCACCACCGGATTATCAAAAGGCGCTATGCTTAGTCACGGTAATTTAATTGCGAATATATTGCAGTATGAAGAATTTGCTAAAAATGAAATAGACTACGGTAATGATATTGTTATTACCGCGATTCCTATGTATCACATCTTCGCCTTAATGGCGAACACCCTAGCCTATTTTACCTTCGGCGCTAAAAATGTTTTAGTTACGAATCCTCGTGATATGCCCAGCTTTGTCGAAATATGGAAAAACACACCTGCAACAACGTTCACTGGAGTAAATACCTTATTTAACGGCCTATTGCACACACCAGGTTTTGAGCAAGTAGACTTTTCTGCATTAAAGCTATGTATTGGTGGTGGCGCAGCCGTTCAACAAGCTGTGGCAGATAAATGGTTACAAGTCACTGGGACTAGACTTCAAGAAGGTTATGGATTGTCAGAAACGTCCCCCGTTTTATCATTGAATTTTGGTGCCACAATTAATGGTGAAGAAATCTATGTACCTGGTATCGGTATTCCCCTTCCTAATACTGACATATCTATTCGAGATCATAATGGTAATGAAGTGCCACAAGGTGAGGCTGGCGAATTATGTGCTAAAGGCCCACAAGTCATGTCTGGCTACTGGAATAATGATCACGCAACAGAAGATTGCATGACACTCGATGGTTATTTTAAAACAGGCGATGTTGCTATGCTCGATGAAAAGGGATTTTTCCATATCGTAGACCGTATAAAAGATATGATTAATGTCTCAGGTTTTAATGTTTACCCTAATGAAATTGAAGCGGAAATAGCCAACATGCCCGGCATTATAGAGTCAGCTTGTATTGGTGTAACGGATGAAAAAACAGGTGAAGCAGTTAAGCTGTTTGTTGTGAAAAATAAAGATGCCCAATATAGTAATATGACTGAACAAGATGTTATTGACTTTTGTCGCCAAGGATTAACAGCATATAAAGTACCTAAGCATGTCATTTTTATTAATGAAATTCCTAAATCTACGGTAGGAAAATTACTACGTAGAGAACTTAGATAATCTTTTAAAGCAACTTAAAAATAATAGCTAGGCGCATATTTACGATAAACCTAGCTTTTTTATTTGCTATTTCTAGTAATATTACTATATCTTTTTATTAATATTCCTATATATAAACAGAACGAGTGAACATTTACATTTTTTTTCTCAATGTTATATCGATCTTAATTGAGTAATGTTATACTCGCGCGCAAATTTTCAACAATTCTGTATTTTTGTTCTTCCTTTACTTATATAAAGTGTTAAGGAGAAAGAAAGCAGAATAGACCTTAAACTAAATAGAGTAAAACAATGGCAGATTTATCTAAGTACAGAAACATTGGTATATTCGCTCACGTTGATGCTGGTAAAACCACAACAACTGAACGAATCCTTAAATTAACCGGGAAAATCCATAAATCTGGTGAAACTCATGACGGTGAATCAACTACCGATTTCATGGAACAGGAAGCTGAGCGCGGTATTACCATCCAATCTGCAGCGGTTACATGTGAATGGAAAAAACACCGTTTTAACGTAATTGACACTCCTGGTCACGTTGATTTCACTGTTGAAGTTTATCGTTCATTAAAAGTTCTTGATGGTGGTGTTGGTGTATTCTGTGGTAGTGGTGGTGTTGAGCCACAATCAGAAACTAACTGGCGTTATGCTAACGACTCTAAAGTAGCTCGTTTAATCTTCGTTAACAAATTAGACCGTTTAGGTGCTAACTTTTACCGTGTAACAGACCAAGTTAAAAAAGTACTAGGTGCTCAACCGCTTATTATGACTTTACCAATCGGTGAAGAAGATGAATTCGTTGGTGTTGTTGATGTATTAAGCCAAAAAGCTTACATCTGGGACGAAACTGGTCTTCCAGAAAACTACACAATTGAAGATATTCCTGCTGACATGGTTGATGATGCTGCTATCTACCGTGAACAAATGATCGAAACTGCTTTAGAAGCAGACGAAGATTTATTAATGGAATACTTAGAAGGTGAACTTACACCGACTGAAGAGCAAATTAAAGCGTGTATCCGTAAAGGTACTAACGAATTAATGTTCTTCCCTACATACTGTGGTTCTGCATTCAAAAACAAAGGTATGCAACTTCTTCTTGATGCTGTTGTTGATTACTTACCTTGTCCTACAGACGTTAACCCTCAACCGTTAACTGATGAAGCAGGCGAGCCTACTGGTAAATATGCAATTGTTGATACTAAAGAAACATTCAAAGCGTTAGCATTCAAAATAATGGATGACCGTTTTGGTGCTCTTACCTTTATTCGTATCTACTCAGGTACATTGAAGAAAGGTGATACTATTCTTAACTCGTTCACAGGTAAAACTGAGCGTGTTGGTCGTATGGTTGAAATGCAAGCGGATGACCGTACTGAGCTTTCTGAAGCACAAGCCGGTGATATCTTAGCTATCGTTGGTATGAAGAATGTTCAAACAGGTCACACATTATGTGATCCTAAAGACCCTTGTACTCTAGAAGCAATGGTTTTCCCTGCTCCAGTAATTTCTATCTCTGTAACGCCTAAAGATAAAGGTGGTTCTGAGAAGATGGGTGTTGCTATTGGTAAAATGGTTGCAGAAGATCCAACATTCATGGTTGAAACTGATGTTGATTCAGGCGAAACAATCTTACGTGGTATGGGTGAGCTTCACTTAGATATCAAAGTAGATATCCTTAAGCGTACTTACGGTGTTGATTTAGAAGTAGGTAAACCACAGGTTGCTTACCGTGAAACAATCACATCAGAAATTGAAGATTCTTACACACATAAGAAACAATCTGGTGGTTCTGGTCAGTTCGGTAAAATTGATTACCGTATCAAGCCTGGCGAACCTGGTTCTGGTTTCGTATTCAACTCTGTAGTTGTTGGTGGTAATGTACCTAAAGAATTCTTCCCAGCAATCGAGAAAGGCTTCAAAGGCATGATGGAGACTGGTGTTCTTGCTGGCTTCCCTGTATTAGATGTTGAAATTGAATTATACGATGGTGGCTTCCATGCTGTCGATTCATCTGCTGTTGCATTTGAATTAGCTGCTCGTGGTGCTTTCCGTCAATCAATTCCAAAAGCTGGTGCTCAGTTAATTGAACCTATCATGGCTGTTGACGTATTTACTCCTGAAGATCACGTTGGTGATGTTATCGGTGATTTAAACCGTCGTCGTGGTATGATCAAAGACCAAGAAGCTGGTACTACTGGTGTTCGCATCAAAGCTGACGTACCTCTTTCAGAAATGTTCGGTTACATCGGATCTCTACGTACAATGACATCAGGTCGTGGTCAATTCTCTATGGAATTCTCTCACTACATGCCTTGTCCTAACAACGTAGCTGAAGAAGTAATTGCTGAAGTTAAAGCAGCGAAAGCAGCGAAAGACGCAGCGAGAAAATAAATAATTAAATTTTAATTATTTTGAATAAAGGATGCTTCGGCATCCTTTTTTATTGGTTGTCGTTTATTAACCAATAATGATTATCTGCTGGAACTAAATCTCATGTAGTATGCAGCATACCTATTGGGATCCTGAATCAAGTTCATGATGATGACATGTTGCGTTGTTGCATCTATCTTTAAGCTTCTGACTCAATGCTCGTCATAGTTAAGCATTCTTACGATAATTCTTTCTAAACTCAGAGGGTAGTTCACCAAAAAAAAGGCGAAATTGTTTGCTGAAATAACTATGATCAGTGAAACCAGTCGCATCACCTACCTCAGCAATTGGCATATTAGTTTCTACTAGGAGCCTGCGGGAGTTCTCTAACCTAATTTCATTAATTAATTGCTTAGGCGTTTTCGCTAAATACTTCTTAAATCTTCGTTCCAATGCACTCACTGACAAATGGGCTACATTGGCTAGTTGTTCAATACTAAAATGAGTTTGATAATTTTTTCTAATATAGTCCACCGGCTCTTTAATGGCATCAACGCCAGAAAAAGCAATGGCTTGTTTTTGTAAATGTCGAGTTATGCCATACGAGCCTACAATATTATTTACACTGTCAAAAATAGGCCTTTTTGATGTAGTGTACCAAGCAATATCACCGTCATGATTCATATTCATTTCTAATCGTTCAGTCACCTGTTCACCCGCTATAATTTTGTCATCATCACGAAAAAACTGCTTAGCGAGATGAGCAGGTGAAAAATCAAAGTCAGTTTTCCCCAGAATACTGTCTAAACTCTTTGCATTAAGGTGCTCTATTAAAGCCTGATTAGCATGAATAAAAACATGGTTTCTATCTTTAATCCAAAAAAGATCACTAGACAATAAATCAAACATATTAACTAACTGTTTAACGCCAATATGTTCAAGAAAAGACGTCGAATGCTGTTCAATAATCATTATTTATATTCTCATTTTATGAAAGGTAAAACTAACACGAAAACTTTCAAAACAAAAATTAAACGCCGAATTTATTGCATTGTCCACCGAATTTTTAATAACACCCTCTTCGTTCGCTCTATATAGTAAATCCTTTGTAGCGATAAGTTAGGTATGAATTGATGAAAAAAGTTCGCATGGGAATGGTTGGCGGTGGTCAAGGTGCATTTATTGGTGCAATTCATCGTATGGCTGCTTCTCTTGATGGCGAGATAGAATTAGTTTGTGGCGCCTTTAGTTCCGACCCACAACGTTCGATCGATTCAGGTGCTGCACTTTATTTACCTGAAGAACGCTGCTATGCCAACTATGAAGATATGTTTATCGCTGAGGCGTTATTACCTGTTAATGAACGTATGGAGTTTGTCGCGATAGTTACCCCAAACCATTTGCACTTTCCAATAGCTAAAGCAGCTATTGAACGTGGTTTTCATGTAATGTCAGACAAACCCGCAACGTTAAACTTATCAGAAGTATTAACCTTACAATCAATACTAGCAAAACATGATGTTCTTTATGGACTAACCCATACCTACAATGGCTACCCTCTAATTAAGCAAGCTAAGCACCTTATCAATCAAGGCGAATTGGGTAATATTGTTAAAGTTGTCGTTGAATACTCGCAAGGTTGGCTTGCCTCAAAAAGCGATGAAAACAGTAAGCAAGCTAGCTGGCGATTAGATCCCAAAAAGTCAGGTGTCAGTTGCTGCATGGGTGATATAGGAGTTCATGCTGCTAATTTAGCTGAATATGTATCAGGTATAAAAATTACGCATTTATGTGCAGATCTCACCTCATCTATCCCCGGTCGAACTTTAGATGATGACGGAACTGTCATATTGAAATTTTCTAATGGCGCAAAAGGTCTACTATTCGCGAGTCAAATAGCAGTAGGTGATGAAAATAATTTAAAGCTACGTATCTATGGCGATAAAAAAAGTATTGAATGGTCGCAGCTAGAGCCAAACTCCTTGCTGCTAAAATCAACTAATGAACCGACTCAATTAATTAGAACGGGGGTTGGCGAAATGTGTGAAGCGGCTCAGCAAGCCACACGTACTCCGGCAGGTCATCCAGAAGGTTATTTAGAAGCTTTTGCCAATATATATCTTAATTTTGTCAAGCAGATCCGCGCACATAAAAATGGTGTAGATTGCTCTAATCAAGAATTTGATGTGCCAAGTATTGAAGATGCAATTAGGGGCATGGCATTTATCGAAAACGTTGTGCAATCCAATCAATCAAATGAGAAGTGGCAAGCGTTATCATTGAACATAACCCCAATGGAAGTGAACTAATATGGAACCTATTTTTAAATCACAAATCAAAGGCCCTGGCATTTTCCTCGCTCAATTTTGCCAAGATACAGCGCCCTTTAATAATCTCGCCGACATTTGTCAGTGGGTAGCAGCAATGGGTTATAAAGCGGTACAAATTCCTACCTGGGATAAGCGACTATTTAATTTAGAATTAGCTTATCAAAGTGAAAGTTATTGCGAAGAGATTAATGGTATTGTGACCGATGCAGGTTTATCAATTAGTGAATTATCAACCCATCTTCAAGGACAATTAGTCGCGGTTCATCCAACCTACAATAAACAGTTTGACAATTTTGCCATTGATGAAGTGAAAAATAACCCGCAAGCTAGAACAGCCTGGGCAATTGAACAAGTAGGCATGGCCGCAAAAGTGAGTGCAAAATTAGGGTTAAAAGCCCATGCCACATTTTCTGGCGCATTATTATGGCAAACCTTTTATCCTTGGCCACAACGCCCTGCTGGCTTAGTAGAAGATGGTTTTAAAGAATTAGCACAACGATGGTTGCCTATTCTAGATAAGTTCGAAGATGCAGGTGTTGATGTCTGCTATGAATTACACCCTGGTGAAGATCTACATGATGGCGTTACTTTTGAGCGCTTCCTTGAAGCAACAGGGAATCATCAACGAGCAAATATACTGTACGATCCAAGTCACTTTGTACTTCAACAATTAGATTATTTAGCTTTTATCGATATTTATCATGAAAAAATTAAAGCCTTTCATGTTAAAGATGCTGAATTTAGGCCCAATGGAAGAAGTGGTGTTTATGGCGGTTACCAAGATTGGCAGAATAGACCAGGTCGTTTTCGATCATTAGGGGATGGTCAAATAGACTTTAAACAGATTTTTAGTAAGTTAACACAGTATGGTTATGATGGTTGGGCAGTACTTGAATGGGAGTGTTGTTTAAAACACCCTGAAGATGGTGCAAAAGAAGGCGCGCCATTTATCGCACAACACTTAATTAGAACACCTGAACATGCCTTTGATGATTTTGCAGCTAGTGGTGAAGATGCCAACTTGAATCGAGATATTCTAGGATTATAACAAACTACAAATAAGTGACGAAATATGTCAACAAATATTAATAAAAACAAGTTGTTTATTGCCTGTTGTTTAGCGCTAACAGTCACAGCCATGACCTTTGCCATTAGAGCAGGTATTTTAGGTCAACTAAGTCAAGATTTCTCTCTTTCCGATACTCAATTGGGATGGATTAACGCAATGGCCTTTTTAGGATTTCCTGTTGCAACGATGTTAGGTGGTTTGTTATATAATTTCCTAGGAGCCAAGAAATTAGTATTGATAGCTTTTATCGGGCATTTACTCGGTTTACTGTTAACAATGAATGCAGCAGGTTTCTGGACACTATTAATTTCCAGCTTTTGTATTGGTTTTGCTAATGGTTCAGTAGAAGCCGCTTGTAATCCACTTATTGCCGATATTTATCATAAAAATAAAACCACTATGCTAAACCGTTTTCACGTATGGTTTCCTGGAGGAGTGGTCATTGGTGCATTAATTTCAAAAAATATGACCGATATGAGTTTTGGTTGGCAAGCACAAATAGCTGTTATGCTGGTTCCTACGATAATCTATGGCTATTTAATTTTTACGCAAAAATTCCCTCAAACCACAAATATCAACACTTCCACAACCGTTAATATTAAAGCATTATTCTCCCCTTTATTTTTATTTATCGCATTTTGCATGACACTAACAACTACAAGTGAATTAGGCACGCAACAATGGATTGAACGCATTCTAGGTTCATCAGGGGCATCGCCTATGCTTATTATGGCAATGATCACTGGTGTAATGGCAGTAGGTCGTTATTTTGCAGGACCACTTATTCATAAGTTTAATCCCGCAGGCGTATTACTCTATTCTGCTATCGTTACCACACTCGGCATATACAGCATGAGTATAGCGACAGGTAATATGGTGTACTTTTCGGCTTTATTGTTTGCTTTAGGCGTAACCTATTTTTGGCCAACTATGGTTGGCTTTGTCGCTGAAAACATTCCCAAGTCAGGTGCTTTAGGCATGTCCATACTTGGTGGTATCGGTATGTTTGCTGTTAGTATGTGGAATCCTATTATTGGTAGTTGGATTGATAAAGCACGCCTTGAAGCATTAGCTGTCAATAGCTCACCTGAGCTAGCCGAACTAGCAGCTGGCCAAGCAACATTGGCTAATTTAAGTATTTTTCCCT
This sequence comes from Colwellia sp. 5_MG-2023, assembly GCF_030547795.1. NCBI lineage: Bacteria > Pseudomonadati > Pseudomonadota > Gammaproteobacteria > Alteromonadales > Colwelliaceae > Colwellia > Colwellia sp. 5_MG-2023. Next base: position 14,223 of record NZ_JAUOPW010000011.1, read on the forward strand.
TTGTGCTTATCTTTGCTTTTACAGCATTGGTAATATTTATGCGCAAATCAACTAAAGCGACTGAGGTAACACGTGAATAATAAACATGAAAGCGCTTATCACAATAGTAAAAGACAATTTTTACGTGGTTTAACTGCAATAATGGGAAGCGTTGCCATCTCCCAATTAACAAGTACTAATGCGCTAGCTTCAGCTTTTAAATATGAAGCCCAAGCTAATAGCACCCTAAAAAATGGTAAACTATTTTCTCAGTTAGAAATGCAAATTTTGCATGATATTTGTGCTGTCGTTTTACCAGCAACAGATACCCCAAGTGCTGCAGAATTAGATGTACATGGCTTTTTAGATCATCAACTATCTGCGTGTCATAGCCAAGAGCAACAAGCACATGCTAAAAATATTGTGAATACAATTAATCAGCAAAGCAACGCTAATTTTTCTCAACCATTTACCACGATTACTGCCGACCAACAAACGGCTTTATTAGTGGCATTAGAATCACAAAAATTAGGCTTTAATCTAGAAAACAAAGAACAATTTAAAGAATTGAAAGCCTTATTAATTTTTGGTTATTTCACCACTGAAGTTGGTGCAACTCAAGCACTAAACTATCAAGCTGTTCCTGGCGGATTTAAAGGTTCGGTATCCTATTCATCCTTGAAAAAAGCATGGGGGTCTTTAGCGTATTACTAAAAGAGCCTGAACTCGACTTAAACTAGTAATAAATGCTAAGAAGTATTTTATGGATAAAGATTTGTATATTAACGAAAGTAATGAAGAATATGATGCCTTAGTCATAGGCTCTGGTATTTCTGGTGGCTGGGCAGCGAAAGAATTATGTGAACGCGGCTTAAAAACCTTAATGATAGAACGCGGACGTGTAGTAGAGCATCAAAAAGATTATATTGACGAAGGTAAAGGCCCTTGGGAATTTGCTAACCGTATGAAGGTCGACAACTTATTAGTTGAAGAACAATATAAAATTCAGAAAAAGTGTTACGCATTCCATGATGCTACAAAACAATTTTTTGGTAATGATAAAGATTTACCCTACTCAACAGAAAAAGGTACAGACTTCAGCTGGATTAGGGCTAATCAACTAGGTGGTAAATCGTTAATCTGGCATCGTCAATCTTATCGCTTTAGTGATAATGAATTTAATATCAATAAGGCTGACGGTATTGGTATTGATTGGCCACTTCGTTATAAAGATTTAGAGCATTGGTATAGCCATGTTGAAAAGCATGTTGGTATTAGTGGTAATTACGACAACCTACCTCAGTTACCTGATAGTGTTTTTTTACCGCCATTTGAATGGACTAAACCTGAGTTTGATATAAAAAATAAACTAGCGAAGTTATATCCTCAAAGACCAATGATAATGGGACGTGCCGCTCACCTGACTAAACCCTCTGAACTTCACATATCTCAAGGCAGAGTACAATGCCAATCAAGAAATGAATGTCAAAAAGGCTGTTCATTTGGGGCTTATTTCTCAACACAAAGCTCAACATTACCCGCGGCAGCAAAAACGGGTAACTTACATATAGCACCTAACAGCGTTGTTCATAGCTTAATTTATGATGAAAAAACCAACCGCGTAAAAGGCGTTAAAGTTATTGATAATGATAACCTAACTACTCGAGAGTATTTTGCCAAGGTAGTATTCGTGTGTGCATCAACACTTGGCTCTACACAGATCATGCTTAACTCTATTTCCAAAAAATTCCCACAAGGCATTGCCAATAGCTCTGGCGTTTTAGGCCATTACTTAATGGACCATGTCTATAATGCGGGGGCCACAGGAATAGTAGAAGGTTACGAAGACGAATATTATTCTGGCCGTCGTCCGACAGAAGCTTATATGCCTAACTTTCAATTTAAACCTTCACTTTATAAGAAGAACTATAAACGAGGTTATGCATTAGCGGGCGGATTTGGTCGTAAAGATTGGCGAGATGCGCGTTTTGAAACTGGTATTGGAGCTGCATATAAACAGCAACTAACACAGGCTAGTAGCTGGCATTTTGGCTTACATGCGCAAGGTGAAATGTTGCCACGTTTTGAAAACCAAGTTTCTCTTCATAAAACTAAAAAAGACAAATGGGGTATTCCACAATTACACATTAACTGTCAATGGTCTGACAATGAAGTATTAATGATGGAAGATGCTGCGCAAACAGCTAAAGAAATGCTACTTAAAGCAGACTTGAAAGATGTAAAGAGCTATACCTCTATTGATAAAAATGCACCAGGACTCGCTATTCATGAAGTAGGAACGGCAAGAATGGGTAAAGATCCAGCTGAATCGGTTTTGAATGCCTACAACCAAACACATGACATTCCAAATCTATTTGTGACTGATGGCTCGAGCTTTTGTTCATCTGGTGTGGCTAATCCATCATTAACCTTTATGGCGCTTACTGTTCGTGCTGTGGATTATGCCGTAAAAGAAATGAATAATAAGCGGATTTAATAACACTCGGTATTACTGATTAAATTAGTAGCTATAAATCAAAAAAAGAAAACTACATAAGAGAAAATATATGAAATTAATTAATTTACTATTGCTCGCGATGCTAACATTATCAACAAATTGCTTTGCTCATGCAGATCACGATAAAGCAATAACAAAACCAATTCCTAAAATAAGTGTGCAACTATGGTCGGTTAAAGACGAGCTTAAGGAAGACTTTAAAGGCACTATTGAACAACTAGCAAAATTAGGATTTCAAGGAGTTGAATTTGCACGTGATTTTGGTCCATTCGAAAATGACGCCAAAGGATTAAAAAACTACCTTGCTTCTCTTGGCATGGAAGGAAGCGGTGGCCATATTATTTTTGAACAACTTAATGATGAAAATTTTGAAAAAACAACCAGCTATTATAAAACTGCGGGAATAGATTATTTAATCATTCCTTGGGATGAACGAGCATGGCATCCAGAAGGTATTAAAATCATCGTTGAAAAACTCAATTACTTCGCAAAAAAACTTGCACCGTTAGGTATGAAAATTGGTTTTCATAACCATGACCAAGAATTTAATGAGTTCAATCATTCAACCTATTGGGATTACTTAGCAAAAAACACCACACCTAACGTTATTTTACAGCAAGATGTAGGTTGGACAACTTATGCAGGTAAAGATCCAATCGAATACGTAAAACGTTATCCTGGTCGTACATTAACCACACATTACAAAGTACGCTTGCCTGAAGGTACTACAGGTAAACTACCTATTATTGGTCAAGATACTATTGACTGGTTAAACCTAACTAAAACGAATATTGCTGTTGGTGGCACTTCATGGATAGTTGTCGAACAAGAAGAGTATCCAAATGGTTTAACTCCGTTACAAGCGGTGGCACAATCAAAAATGGGCTTAGATAAAATATTACAAAAACTATAATGTGACGGTTTTTGCTAAATTGTTAAATAATTAACGACGAGACAACATAATAAAAAAGGGCTGATAATTTATTATCAGCCCTTTTATTTATTACAATGTAGCAAATATCAGTTTAAGCGTTTTGTTCACGCGCAATTGCACGATAAGCAATATCTGTTCTAAACTCTACACCTTGCCAAGAGATCTGATGCAGTAATTCATACGCTAATTGTTGAGCTTCAGTAACAGTGTTCCCTAAAGCAGTGGCACATAATACGCGTCCGCCATTAGTTACAACTTCACCTTTATCATTTAACTTAGTACCGGCATGAAATGTTTTTGCAGAGGCATTGGTATTAGTTTCAAGTCCTGAAATCACATCACCTTTAGGGTAACTTGCAGGATAGCCGTTTGCAGCTAATACAACACCAACAGCAGCACGACTATCAAAATCAATCGTTGCTTTATCTAATTCACCGCGTGTAGCAGCTAAACAAAGTTCAACAATATCTGATTGTAAACGCATCATTATTGGTTGCGTTTCAGGATCACCAAAACGACAATTATATTCAATAACGTTAGGAGTACCATCTGCTGCAATCATTAAACCAGCGTATAAGAAACCTGTATAAGGTGCGCCTTCATTTGCCATACCTTCAACAGTTGGCATAATAACTTCAGCCATGATGCGATCATGAATTTCAGGTGTTACTACCGGAGCTGGAGAATAAGCGCCCATACCACCAGTATTCGGACCTAAATCACCATTTAATGCACGTTTATGATCTTGGCTTGTTGCCATTGGTAAAACATTTTTACCATCAACCATAACAATGAAACTTGCTTCTTCACCTTCAAGAAACTCTTCAATAACAACACGATGCCCAGCATCACCAAAAGCATTACCCGCTAACATATCTTTAATAGCATCTTCTGCTTCAGTTAATGTTAGTGCAACAATAACGCCCTTACCTGCCGCTAAACCATCAGCTTTAACAACAATGGGTGCACCTTTCTCACGAACATAAGCAAGCGCAGGTTCAACTTCAGTAAAGTTTTCATAGCTACCCGAAGGGATATTATTACGCGCTAAAAAGTCTTTAGTAAATGATTTTGAGCCTTCTAATTGCGCTGCTTTAGCACTTGGACCAAAAATAGCCAAACCTTGTGCTTGAAATGCATCAACAACACCATCAACTAAAGGTTGCTCTGGGCCAACAATAGTTAATGCCACACCTTCACTTTGTGCAAAAGCAACCAAAGCGGCGTTATCACTAACATCAAGATCAACATTTTCTAATTTTTCTTCAGTTGCAGTTCCAGCATTACCTGGGGCAACAAATACTTTAGTAACTTGATTAGATTGAGCCGCTTTCCATGCCAACGCATGCTCACGACCACCTGATCCTATAACTAAAACTTTCATGTATTTTTCCTATTGTTTATTTTGCTTTTAAAGTTGCTAACACCGTTAAATTAAGGCTTAACAAACTTTAAGGTCATGCGATCGCTTTCGCCAATCGCCAAATATTTTTCTTTATCAGTTTCGCCTAAACGTAATGACGGTGGTAAAGTCCATACACCTTTAGGATGCTGAGCCATATCCTTCGGGTTAGCATTTATTTCACTTGCGCCAGCAAAACGAAAACCTGCTGCTTTAGCTTGCTTAATAGTCGTTGCTTCTGAAACATAACCCGCTGCTTTTTCAGGGGCAACACCTGCTGGTAAACGATGCTCAACAACACCTAGTACACCACCAGACTTAAGTGCCTTGTAAGCGTCTTTAAACACTTGCTCTACACCTTCAGCTTTCCAGTTATGTAAGTTACGAAAAGTTAACACTAGATCAGCCGTCCCTTCAGGGGCTATTTCACTTGCTTTACGCGGAACAAAGTCAGTTAATACAACTTCACTATAAATATCGTTCGAGGCAATTTTTTTCTCTAATGCTTTACGTGATTTAGAATAGTAATTGTCTTCACCTGTATCAGGATAATGAGCACCATAATATTTACCCGACTCTTTTAGAGCAGGCGCTAAAATTTCAGTATACCAACCACCACCTGGAGTAAGTTCTACCACTGTCATTTCTGGTGTAAAACCAAAAAACTTCAATGTTTCAACCGGATGACGATATTCATCACGCGCTTTATTTTTAGCTGAACGATGCTCACCTGACACAGCTTGCTCAAGTGCAGAGCTGTTATGATCATGATTAGCATGGGCATAAAGATTTGAGCTAGCGAGTGCGCTTAAGCCTAATGTTGCAGTGATTACTGTTGAACAAAGTAAAGATTTAAAGCTTTTTAAATGAGTCATAATATTTCCATTAACTGTTTTAAGTTACTAAAAGAACACTAGTTATAGCAGATTTTAAATAAACAAGCAGTGGTGATTTTATTTATAGCAATTTTCATTGTAAGTAAATAAATCAACACTGCTTAATTTTCTGGAATTAATAGCTATCTTAATGACGGAAGTGACGCATACCGGTAAACACCATAGCAATATTGTGTTCATCTGCTGCGGCAATCACCTCATCATCACGCATAGAGCCACCAGGCTGAATTACAGCTGTAATGCCTGCTTCTGCTGCGGCATCTAAACCATCGCGGAATGGGAAGAATGCATCTGACGCCATAACCGAGCCTTTAACCTCTAAGTTTTCATCAGCAGCTTTAATACCAGCAACTTTAGCTGAATAAACACGGCTCATTTGGCCGGCACCAACACCGATAGTTTCACTATTTTTAACATAAACAATTGCGTTAGACTTCACAAATTTTGCTACTTTCCAGCAAAACTGTAAATCACGCATTTCGTTTTCTGTCGGTTGACGTTTAGTCACTACTTTAAGATCATCGCGCGATACACGACCTTGATCAGTATCTTGCACTAACAAGCCACCATTGACACGTTTAAAATCAAACCCTGTTGTTTTGGTATCCCACTGGCCACATTCTAATAAACGTAAGTTAGGTTTAGCTGCAACAATTTGTGCTGCCGCATCTGAAACGCTTGGAGCAATGATAACTTCAACAAATTGACGTGACACAATCGCTTCAGCTGTATCTGCATCTAACTCACGGTTAAAAGCAATAATGCCACCAAATGCTGAGGTAGGGTCGGTTTTGTACGCGCCTTCATAAGCCGCTAAAATATCATCACCAATAGCAACACCACATGGGTTAGCATGTTTAACAATAACACAAGCTGGCTCGTCAAATTCTTTAACACATTCTAATGCGGCATCAGTATCAGCAATGTTATTATAAGATAATGCTTTACCTTGTAACTGAGTGGCTGTAGACACAGAGGCTTCTTCTGGGTTTGCTTCTTTGTAAAAAGCCGCTGCTTGATGTGAGTTTTCACCGTAACGTAAATCTTGTGTTTTAATAAACTGACTATTAAAAGTACGTGGGAATTTAACTTTTTCACCAGGTAAAGGCGCTGTAGCTTCTGTATCGCCGTATGCTGGTAACATTTTACCAAAATAGTTTGCGATCATACCGTCGTAACTAGCCGTGTGCTCGTAAGCTGCAATTGCTAAATCAAAACGTGTTTGATACGTTAATGAATCATTGTTGCTGTCTAATTCAGCTAAAACACGATCATAATCACTAGCGTTAACAACAATCGTTACATCTTTATGATTTTTCGCTGCGGCACGTACCATTGTTGGACCACCAATATCGATGTTTTCAATAGCGTTTTCTAATGAACAATTTTCATCACTTACAGCATTGGCAAATGGATACAAGTTAACAACAACCATATCAATAGCATTAATATTGTTCTCAGCCATTACACCTTCATCGATACCACGACGTGCTAAAATACCGCCATGTACTTTAGGATGTAATGTTTTAACACGACCATCCATAATTTCAGGGTGACCGGTGTAATCAGAAACTTCTGTTACTGGAATGCCGTTTTCGGCTAATAATTTTGCCGTACCGCCAGTAGAAAGAAGGTCAACACCCTTCTCATTTAGACGACGTGCAAATTCAACAATACCTGATTTATCTGAAACACTTAATAATGCGCGTTTAATTGGACGTGGAGTATCCATCGATGTATTTACCTTTTTAGTTGTAACTTACTGCTAGTTTATTGCTAACTTGTCAAATTACATGAAAATTTAAATTAGTTTAAAAACAATAAAAGCACCCGAAGGTGCTTTCAATAAAAATATCGGCTTAGTTCATTCCGTATTTTTTTAATTTTTTACGTAAAGTACCACGGTTGATACCTAGTAAATTTGCAGCTCTTGTTTGATTGCCGCGTGTATACATCATTACTTCTTCTAACATTGGTGCTTCAATCTCACTTAGTACAAGGTCGTACATATCGTCAACATCATTACCGTTTAATTGCTTTAAGTAATTGTTAATCGCTATTTTAGCTTGCGTACGTAAAGGAGACGTTTTAGTTTGCGTTTGAATATCACCAGTGATAAACGGAGAAGAAATATTTTGTTCGAACATAATGTACAACTCTTTCTATTAATAAAAATTAACGACCCACTGTTCATCGCTGAACAAGTTGATCAAAACAAAGGTTTAACGTTTCAAGTTGTTCACTTGTAGACGATAAACCATTAAAAGTAGATCTAAAAATTTTGCCTTGATCTCCTGCAAATTTTGCAGAAAAATCATCACCCAATGCATCACCTAATAAGGCAAATGAATGGATATACCAAGACACGTGCTTACGAGCGATTCTCACACCCATAAAGTCACCGTAAAACTGATGTAACTCTTTAACATGTTCAAGTACGATTGAACTCACCTCATTTACTGAAGGTGCAGCCATCTGAGTTCCAGTTTTCAAAAAATGATTAATTTCTCGAAAAATCCAAGGTCTCCCTTGGGCACCTCGACCGATCATAATTGCATCGGCTCCGGTATAGCTTAATACATGCTCAGCTTTTTCTACTGAGGTTATGTCGCCGTTAGCTACAACGGGAATTGAAACAGCTTGTTTAATTGCTTTTATGGTGTCGTACTCCGCATTACCTTTATAAAAGTCATTACGGGTTCGACCATGCACTGCGAGCGATGCAATACCATTATCTTCAGCAATTTTAGCTATCTCAATGCCATTACGACTGTTTTCACACCAACCAGTGCGAATTTTTAACGTAACCGGAATATTTACCGAATTCACCACAGACTTCACGATTTGTTCGACCTGTGCTGGCTCTCTTAATAAAGCAGAGCCCGCTAATTTTTTGTTTACCTTTTTTGCTGGGCATCCCATATTAATGTCAATGATCTGAGCACCATTTTCAGCATTAATCTGAGCAGCAAAGGCTAATTCATCAGGACAGCTACCAGCAATCTGTACGCTACGAATACCAGCCTCTTTACTATGAACCATTCTTAGTTTAGATTTCTCGGTATTCCATACCTTAGGATTCGACGATATCATTTCTGACACTGCCAAACCTGCACCTAACCGACAACACAATTCTCTAAAAGGTTGGTCCGTAATGCCCGCCATAGGCGCAAGAAAAACATTACTGTCAAATTGATACGAGCCGATTTTCAAACCATTACCACGCTGACTATTTTTTAAGCACCATTACAAAAGGGCGCTAAGTTTACGTGTTTTTTATTGAATTGAAAAGCATATAATTTGAACAAAATTAGCTTTTATTTGCCTTTTTAATATTGACTTTTGCCAAACCATTAAAGTGAGCAGATTCTGTACAATTCAATGTACAATGCACTAACAGGTTTTGCGTTAAAAATCACCTATTCACCTAGTTATTTTTTAAAAAAATAAGGGTAAATTTGTAAAGAAAAATAAATAACTAATCGAAACAGGAAAACAAAAATGAAAAGTTTTACTACCAAACGTTTATTAATACGCCCATTAGAAGAAACTGATAAAGCGTTTTACATTAGCCTTTATAGTGATGCGAAAATAATGCGAAATATTGGCCCTCCATTAACTAGCATTGAAGCCACAGAAGCATTTACTAATACGTTAACCGTCATGCAGAAAAAAAAGCCAAAGGTAATGGTATGGGTAATTATTGACTTAAAAAGTAATAACCTTATTGGTTTACAAGCTTTATATAATAAAACACCTAATATAACTGAAATAGGTATTATGCTCGCCACTCAATTCAATGGCATGCTATTTCCCGAAGAAGCAATAGGTTCATTAATAGAATATGGATTTAACCATTTAAACCTGCAACAAATTAACGCCCATTTTGCGAAAGCAAATTTAGCAACAGCAAGAGTAGCTAAAAAAACCGGCTTTGTTTGTGATACAAGCAAACAACCGTTAGATTCCCAACAAAGAATCGATTCAGTTTATAAAGACACATGGCATAGACATTACATAAAAACGATAATAGGATAACTATTCCTAAAAATGTATAAACATATACCGCCATACTATAAAAGGTTTAAATGAATGCAAGGTAGTTTAGTTTGTGTTGGCACGGGCATGATGCTCGGGGGGCATATTAGTCCTATATCTACAAGCTATATTGAGCAGGCCGATGTAGTTTTCTCATTAATGTCGACCGGAATCACCGAACGTTGGATTGATGAAATGCATCATGATGTTCGTAGTTTGCAATGTTATTATCAAGAAGGAAAAAACCGCAATATTACCTACAATGAAATGGTTGAGGCGATAATAGCGGAAGTCAGGCTAGGTAAAAAAGTAGTGTGTGCTTTTTACGGGCACCCTGGTGTATTTGCTTGTGTTGGTCATAGAGCTATTAAGCAAGCGACTAAAGAAAACTACCCTGCACATATGGAAGCAGGTATATCAGCAGAAGATTGCCTTTATGCTGACTTAAATATTGATCCCGGAGAAAGTGGTTGTATAAATTATGAAGCAAGCCAATTTATGTTTTATAAGCGTAACATTGACCCTACAGCTCATCTTATATTATGGCAAGTTGCTTTAGCAGGTGATAAATCGTTAACCAAATATGCGGCAAGTAAAGAGACCTTACAAGTATTGGTCGATTTACTAACTGAAACATACCCAGCTGATCATCAGGTAATTTTGTATCAAGCCAAGGTATTACCTATTGATAACGTTCGCGCTGATACCATTGCGTTACACGATTTAGTTAACATAGAATTATTTATGCACACAACTCTGGTTATTCCTCCAAGTGAAAAACCACAACCAAATAACGATCTATTAACTAAACTAGCTCAGATAGATAATAAAGAGGCTAAAAGTAAACATAGACCCAAATTAACGCTAGTGATATAAAGGTAAACACTATCCTTATAATAAAAAAACAGAGTGAAAGTTATGTCAAAAACGATAGAAATATTAGAAAAGATGGGTAATGACTCAAGCTTACAAAATGAAGATGCAATTAAAGATTTATTAGTGACTACAGCGTGTAGTGCCAATATTGCAAAAGCTATTATTGATAAAGACGTATCTTCATTAGAATACCAACTGCAAGTTCGCGCTAATATTGTTTGTGCGATGTATCCTGCTGAAGATGATGAAGCTGCAGTTGAGGACGACGAACAAAATAGTGAAGAAAATGAAGAAAATAAAACAGCTATAAGCACATAAAGCAAATATACCAAAGATTATGACTGATAAAAAGATACTGCCCATCACTATTGTATACCTATTATTGATTGTAATTTTTGGTGCACATCATAAAGCTAATGCGTCTAATGATGAGTCAAGAACTATCGACGAACTACTTAAAGATGCTGACACTATTCGCAGTACTAACCCTAAACAACTAACAATTATCCTTGACAAAATTAAAGAGAAGAACAAGCAGTTATCTAGCAATCAAAAACATTATTTAAATTATTTATTAGCCTATCAACATTCCTTTACGGGTCAGTTTGAAGAATCTATTACGGGTTATAAAGAAATTATAAATTCTAACGCGAGTAAAGAGCTAAAGTTTAGAGCCAACTCTTCTATTGTGAATATTTATGCTATTGCCCAAAACTGGTCAGAAGGACTAGCGCATTTATCCAATAACTTTGACATGCTAGAAGAAATTGAGGATAAAAAAGTACAAGAAGATGGCTTAATTATCGCTGTCATTTTTTACAATCTAATTGGTCAATACGAATTAGGGTTAACATACGCCCAAAGAATTCAATCTGAAACTCAAGAGGCTAGGCCTTTATGTTTTGCTAATCATTTAGTGTTAGAAGCAAAATTAAAGCTAAAGCAACTCGACGAGAATAGTGAAGAGATAAATGAAGCGATAAACTCATGTGAAAAAATCAACGAAAAAATCGTTAGTAATGTCATACGAACTTACCTAGCAAGAGTATTATTAGAAAAGAATCAAGCCACAAAAACGATAGATCTATTGCTCCCTAAGCTTGATGAAGTCGAAAAAACTAACTATGCCCCGGTTATGGCTGGGTTTTATGCGTTATTATCACAAGCATATTTTAAACAAAGTAACCTTGTTGAAGCGACTCAGTATGCTCACAAAGCATTATCAAAAACCGATGGCCCTGGCAATATGCAGTCATTCATACTAAGCCATTCAATACTGTATAAAGTTGCCGTAGAAAACAATGATAATCAAGCCGCATTAGCGCACTATATAAAATATGCAGAAGCGAATAAAGCTCACTTAGAAGATGAAAAAAATAAGTACTTAGCTTATCAACTAGCGGTACACAAAGAACTAGAGCAAAAAAATCAAATCGCGTTATTAAATCAACAGAATGATTTATTAATTGCAGAACAAGCCTTAATCAAAGCTAACGCAGATAACACACGTTTTATTTTACTTATATTAGTTATAGTAATCTCAATACTATTAGTGTGGGGGTCTCGATTATTACAGGCCCATAAACGTATTAAACAATTAGCTGAATATGATTCACTAACCGGTATATATAATCGCGGCCATTTTACTCAAATAGCGAACTCAGCATTAGAATATTGCAAAAGTGCAAATCAAGAATTAAGTATCATTATGTTTGATTTAGATTATTTCAAAAAAGTTAATGATGACTATGGTCATGCATGCGGTGACTGGGCATTAAAAAATGTAATATACGCCTGTAAAGCTATCGGCCGTCAAAACGATATTTTTGCCCGATTAGGCGGTGAAGAATTTTGTATATTATTAACAAGCTGCGATAAACACTCAGCGTCTCAACGAGCGGAAACCTATCGACAAGCCATTGCAAACATTACAACAAAAGAGTCTGGTTTTGATTTTAATATTACCGCAAGTTTTGGTGTAACCGATACTAAAACCAGTGGTTATGATTTAGATGACATTTTAGCTGATGCCGATAGTGCTGCTTATGCTTCTAAATATGATGGACGCAATCAAGTGACCATCTTTCAATCCAAAGAAGAGCTACAAGAGAAAAAAAATAAGAAAAAAGCACAAGAGACAATACCGCTCGATTCGTCACGAAATGCTTTTTAAGTCATTGTATTTTGAACTTATTATAATAGTAGTAAAGATAACAGACTCATTATAAATAAAGCACTAACGGTTAATTCAAGTTAGTGCTTTAACACATAGTTTATATTCACTAACCTGAACTGCAGCAAAAAATATCTATATTATAAGCTACTTACGTTGACCGTTTAAACGAACCCACTCTTCTTGGATAGTCACCGGCTCCATGTTACACCATTGACCATATATATCTTGTAATGTTTGTGCCTGCTCTTCTAATACACCAGACAATGCTAATAAACCTTTATCACCAACATATTCCATAATAGTAGGCGCTAACTCACGCAATGGGCCTGCTAATATATTCGCCACAACTACATCGGCTTTAAAAGTAGGCTGATCTTTTGGAAGAAAAAGCGTTAACCTATCATCTACATTATTACGTTTCGCATTAGCAAGACTTGCCTGTAATGCCTGTGGGTCAATATCAATACCAATAACTTTCTTTGCCCCCAACTTTAACGCAGCTAATGACAATATACCCGAGCCACAACCAAAATCGACTACGGTTTTACCTTGTAAATCTAAGCCGTCAAGCCAAGTTAAGCAAAGCGCTGTGGTTGGGTGTGTACCTGTGCCAAAAGCTAAGCCGGGGTCAAGCATAACATTGACCGCATCAGGCTCTGGTACATCACGCCAGCTTGGGCAAACCCATAGGCGTTTACCAAACTTCATTGGGTGGAAGTTATCCATCCATTCACGTTCCCAGTCTTTATCTTCTAATTGTTCTAACTTGTATTTCATCTGCTTTTTATCAGGATGAATACCTTGTAAATAACTGATCACTTTATCCATATCATGACTCGCATCAAACAAGCCCATAACAACAGTGTTAGACCAATAGATTACTTCATCACCAGGTAAGGGTTCATAAATAGGTGTATCTTTAGCGTCAATAAAAGTCACTGCTTGTGAGCCACAGGCTACTAACCAATCACTATACTTTTCTGCAGTTTCTTCATTAGCGCTTAATCTAAGTTGTATCCAAGGCATGTTATGTTTTCCGATGAAATTAATTAAATTGATTGTGGTTATTTATGAACATTGTTTATTCTGATCATACATATTCGTAATGATAGTTTATCATTCATTGATGCTAGAGTAGGAACAAATTCATTTAATACGTAAAATATAATGTTAGATTTACTCCCTGATTTATTCGATCTTTACCCTGAACAATTACAACTAGCGGAGCCAATATTTAATGATTACGGCGGTAAGGTTATTTTTTCTGGTGAAATTGTCACTGTATCTTGCTTTAACGATAATTCAAAAGTAAAAGAATTAGTTGCCACCGATGGCACAGGTAAAGTCATGGTCGTTGATGGTAAAGCTAGCACTACCAACGCTTTATTAGGTGATATGTTAGCAGAAAAAGCGGTTGAGAATGGTTGGCAAGCTATTGTGATCAATGGCTGCATTCGCGATGCTGGCACTATTGCCACCCTGCCTATTGGTGTAAAAGCGCTAGGCTGTAACCCAATAAAAACAGAAAAGTTAGGCGTTGGCGACATTAATGTTGATATTACCTTTGCCAATTTACACTTTAAGGCTGGCGACTTTATTTACGGCGATTTAAATGGTTTAGCCATTAGTAAAAATCGATTAACCGTAGACTAGTAAAGATTTTCATTACAGGCTTATGATAAAGTTAAGCCAGTTAAGTTAATAATGTCTTTGTACTAAGTTATGTCATGAAATATTTTCCTGTGTTCCTCGATGCCAACAATCTATCCGCTATGATTATAGGGGGTGGCGAGGTAGCTACCCGCAAACTTGAATTGCTCTTAAAAGCGACCACTAATATCACAATAATGAGTGAGAGCGTATGTAGTAGTATCGAACGTTTGATTACATTACATCAATTAACTTGGTTACCCCATAATTACCAAGCTGGGCATTTAACGCATATCAATTTAGTCATCGCCGCTACTGATAACACAGTGGTAAATGAAGCGATTTATCAAGAAGCGACACCATTAAATATACTGACTAACGTTGTCGACCAACCTGAATTATGCACTTACATTACGCCAGCAATCATTGACAGAAGTCCAATGCTTATTGCGCTATCAAGTTCAGGCAGCTCACCTATTCTCGTACGCATGTTAAGGGAGCAAATTGAAAAAACACTTCCTCAAGGCTATGGAAAACTTGCCGATTTTTCATATAAGTTTCGTGATCATGTCAAAGCACGCGTTAAAGGATTACGCAATAGGCGCAGCTTTTGGGAAAGCATTCTTAAAGGGCCAATAGGACAAGCGGTACTCGATGGCGACCAACAAAAAGCAGAGCAACAATTAATTGCCAGTATAAAACAAGAAATCGCGCCACCGAGTGGTGAAATTATCTTTATTCATACAAAAAACGGCAACCCAGATAACTTAACACTAAATGCCCATCGAGCGATGCAATTTGCTGATGCTGTTTTTTATGATGAAGATGTTAATATTGAATTAATTGAATATATACGACGCGATGCTGAAAAGTTTTTACAAAGCATCAGCTCAAGTATATTAATTAACTATCAACATGCTATGGAATTAGCGGCACAAGGCCAAAAAGTTATTTATTTATTAGACGGCAATGAAGTATTACCTAAGAATGCCGCATTAGCGAATAGCGAGATCGCCACCCAAGTAATCATAAGTGGCGAATAATCTACCCCTCCAGTATTAGGTGAACTAAACTCACCTAATACTTTTCTTTACCACGCTCTACAACGACATAACAAAATCGATTAATGATTGACGTTCGGCTTCCGCTAAAGCCATATAAGCATTTTTACTTTGCTCAGCTTCACCACCATGCCACAGAATAGCTTCTTCAACATCTGCAGCCCTACCATCATGTAAAAATCCAGCCGCAGGGTTCACTGTTTTAGTTAAACCGATTCCCCACAAAGGGCGTGTTTTCCACTCTTGACCATTCGCAGTAAAATCACGGCGGTTATCAGCGAGTCCTTCACCTAAATCATGTAATAACATATCGGTAAATGGATAAATATGTTGCCCTTTTAGTACCTCTGGCGCAGCTAAACCACCCACTAAAAGTTCACCTGTAGACGTAATAAAGTCAGGTTGATGACACCCAGTACAATTCACTTGGGTAAATAGTTGCGCACCAGCAATCACTGATTCATCATTAATATTACGCCTAGCTGGAACCGCTAACGTTTCAGCATAAAACACCACTTCATCTGAGAACTGCTGAGTAGCTTCGGTATTTCCTTGCTCATCAGTGCCTGTGTCAACAAACCCAGTACGTGCAAGGTAGCTCTCGTGTAACGGAGTATTAACAACACTCTCTTCAGGAAATAAAGGATTCGTTATCCCCATATCGCCACGCAAGGCTGCAAGCGACTGTACTCGAACGCTTGGTGTACTGGCTTTCCAACCAAAGCGTCCTAATGACACGGGAATAGGATCATTATTGTTAGCTTTTACCGGATCAAAAACCCAATTAGGGCGACCAGAAATACCATCATTATTAGTATCGTTCTCATCGGCTAATGCTAAAATATCAGCCTCACTAATCAACTCTAGCAACCCTAAACCAAATATAGGCATTCCGTTTCTTGGGCTATAACGTACATTCGCTTGCAAAATAGCGCTATTTAGCGAATTTTCAGGTGCTACATCATAAGGTTTTTCAATTGTAAACATCGGCTTTTTAAGCGTTACCGTATTACCATCAGCATACGTTACCGTTGAATACTCATATGAAAGATATACATTAGCTTGGCCAATAAAAGGATTCTCTTGCCAATCATCCCGAGCCTTTAGAACACCTCGATGGAATAATTGCGTACCAAAACCATCAACCCCTACATTTTTACAATAGTTATTTTCTACTGATGGCACCAAACATTCACCATCATCAATACTCATACGTAAGAAAATTCCGGCATTAGATCCCAATAATACCCGACTTTCTCCTTCGGCTAAGGTAATCGTAGAAGGTCGACCATCACGTTGATGACATGAATTACAATCTTGGTTATTAAATACTGGCCCCAACCCGTCTAAATCAGGGTGCTCATCATTTGGTGCGGTAGTAAAGGCGGTTTCAAAATGTGTGTCACCAGTTAAATGTTTGTCTAACTCTTCAGCAGTTAAATTTGGCATCGGCGTTGAAAAGCCATGCCCTGAATCGCTAGCATCAATAGCGGTTGCCTCACCGCCTAATAAACTTACAAAAGTATAAGCCGCTTGTGGTTGCTCGGTTTCTTTGCTCGTCTCATTTGAACTACTGGAGTTACAGCCAGAGATAATCATTGCACTCGTTATGACTAACACTACATGGCAAAGCTTTACTTGGCGTTGTTTCGTTGAACTATCAGAATTACTTAGTTTATATAAATAATTAAAGTTACTTAAATAACTTAACTTTTTTAACTTACTTAGATTAATCATTGCTAGGATGCCCAGAACAGGTGTAGATTATTGTGCATCCTTGCGCAATAATTGTTGAGAATGACTCAATAAATAGTTAACTAACTTATTGTTGCCAATCTTGTAGCTTAGTTAAGACGTCATTTTCAAAAGAAGTTTGTAACGTTGATAACGCATCAATCGCAGCTTGAATTCTCACTCGCGCATCAGCATCATTAATGGCTTGTCTAAAAGGTAAATCATTATCACCAGCAATTGCTTCAATCGCCGCAATAGCATCCGTTATTTCAGTATCGACTCTTGTGGCAAGATCGGCATCAGCCGCATTCACAAAGTCAATAATACCCGCTTTATCAGCCTGCCCTGAAAACTCACCGCGATACACATTTTGTACGCCACGAATATTGTCAGTAAAATCAGCCAATGAATTCCAGCTATATTGTGATTCCACTTTAGAAGTATCAATATTATCGATATTACTACCAAACGGTTCCGCTATTTTGCCATTACCTACTTCATCAACAATACCAATCATACCGTTGATTAATTCTTCTACTACACCCAACTGAGATGCATAAATATCATTATTCGTAGTTAATAATAAATCTTTGTATGCTGGCGAATTAGCATCGTTTGGATCATTCGCAACTATCCATGCATCTAACAATGATTGTGTATAAGTTTTAAATACCTCTGCAGCGGCAGATAAATATTCACTTTCAAGCGTAGTCATTTCATCAATGCTTTTCTCATTATCTTCTACACCATCACCAAACAATAGAAACTCCATGGTATGAAAACCTTGAACGTCATCATTAAACGTTTTGAGTTCATCAGCACTAAAACTTGCTTGAGATGCTAATAACGCCTCTAAGTCACTGGTATTTAACGGCCAAGTATCTAAATGAGGATCAATAGAAAGTGCGTCAACTGGGCCAAAAATGTGTGATTCACCTTGCTCCCAAGGTACTCGAACTTCTTTCCAAGCTTGTTGCGCTAATGCTAAATTCTCTTCTGTTGGTGTATTTACTAAATTTTGAGTTGCTAATAAAAAGTCTGTCGCACCATCATTAAGGTTTTGATAACCCGCCACGATGACATCATTAGTTAAATTAGTGATCATTTCAGTGGCTTCAAAACTGAAACGAGTTTCCTCAACCACAGGGGTTTCACTGTCTGACGAACTGCCACCACAAGCTGTTAAAACTAATGCAGAGATGGCAGCTGCCAATAAAGATTTCTTAAATATCATGTTATGTCCCTTATTTAAATTTTGTTATGTTAATTTTGTTGTGTTGACTGTGTTATATAGAAAAGAAGTAACCCATAGACAAACTAAAGCTGGTGCTATCATCTAAGTTGTTTTGTGCGTGTTTTGTTTGTGCCGCCTGTGCTTTAAATACAATATTTTTAATTGGGTAATAGTTCATACCTAAAGCGATAGACTGTGTGTTAAATCGATCTGTGGCGATACCTTGTTCAAGCTTTTTGATCGGATTTGCATATTCATAAATGCTATATAAATAGAGTGGTTTGCTAACATTGAACAGATCTTGACTGTTATACGATAACTCGACAAATGCCGATTCAGCTTCGCTACCTAGTTGTGAAAAATTTCCCGGCTTTAATCCTGGTGTTGTTTTATTCGCATTAGTGATCGCTTCACTATCATCTAACGAGCCAAATAAATATTGGCCACGCACAAGCCAATTCTTATAACTGTAAGCTCCATGAAGACCGAAAATAGTAAGATTACCGTCGCCATCCACCTTAGTATCATTGTTTCTATTACCTGAAGTATCACCAGTATAAAAACTAACACCTACACCTTTACCCGCTTTAATATCGCCGTAATCTAGGCGAAGTGTGAATGCTAAATCATCGGCATTTACTGTTTCAAAACGTCTTTGATGTCCAGTAGCCACCCAGTTATACGTGCGGAAAAATTCAGAGTTAAGGCCAGTGGTAATTAAGGTTTGTGCGGTAAAGTCATTCCATTTACTTATTAAATTTACACCGGTTTCATGCCAAACTTGTGGAATAAGGGTTGCTTCACTCCAATAGCGCTGCGTAGCAACATATTGTGTTGGCTTATGTAAATCAGTACCTAGACCTACAGGAACAAAAATATGTCCCATCTTCATCGTGAAGTATTTATTGGCAATATATTGAGCTTGCATTTTTTCCACAACAATTTCACCACCAGCTTCAACTTCAGTCTCAAACTCGCCAAACTCTTCAAAACCGTCATATTCTAAAGTTGAACCTGTACCACCATGTTCATATTCAAGCTCGATCTCAACTTGCCACTTAGGATCAAAGTCATAAACAAACTCTACCACCACGCGCTCTAAATCAGTTGTCGCTCTTCGCTCTGGGTTTGTATCCTGAATGTTCTGATAAACGTCTTCATTTTTATAAAGGAGACTGCCATAAGAATTAATTTGCCAATTCTTTTTAACATCAAGATCTGTCCCTTCATTCAACTGCTTATTTTCAGACGCTTTAAGCGAGTCGGCTTTTAAAGACGCTAATTTTTTTTCAATTAACGCAAGCTGTTGTTGTTGCTTTGCTAGCGCTAGCTCCAACTCTGATTGAGTTGCCGCAACACTGTGATTATTTAAAGAGCAAACCCCATAAACTAAGATAGATACAAATAAACGTTTCATTAACCCAACCAAATACAAATAAGAACCAATACTATTTGCATTTATGATAATCCTTCGTCACCAGCATTACAAGTGAAAATCATTCTCATTTCTAATGATGTGTTATCGCTAGTCGAAGCCTACCAACTTAATTTATAAAGAATGAATGCAGTTTTTATAAAAATATATAAACCTATCGAACTCTCCATTACTTTTTGCACCAATACAGGGCAATTAAATTATTTCTATGCGCATTGGCCGAATTAAGATCACAAGAACTCTAACAACTAAAAAATATATTCCTTGTTTTACATTGAGTTACAAATAATAGAGAAAATTTATAAAGTGGCATAAAGGTTGATACATAATGATAGTAACTATTTGACTAAGGGGAAATTATGCTTTCGACATTTCTTAAAGAACATAAACTACCAGAAGAATTCAAAGATACAGTAAAGCAATACTATAAGCCGCTAGCGGATAGAATATTTAGCAAGTTTAACGATGCAAAACAGCCTTATTTTGTTGGTATTAACGGCTGCCAAGGCAGTGGAAAGTCAACCTTAACTGATTATATTGCTGAATATTTAATAGACCAATATAAAGTTAATGTTGTGGTTATGTCGTTGGATGACTTTTATTATTCTAGTGAAAAACGCAATGAATTAGCACAAGATATACACCCCTTATTAGCTACTCGAGGTGTACCTGGCACTCACGATGTAGCCGCGCTGACCAAAGTTATTAGTCAATTAAAAGCACAGGAAACAGGTTTCTCTATTCCTAAATTTGATAAAGCAACTGACGAACCTTTTGCAACAGAACTTTGGTACTCAATTGAAAAACCAGTAGATATCATTCTTATAGAAGGCTGGTGCTGGGGCGTTAAATCACAAACAGCTGAGCAATTACAAAAACCCATTAATGAACTTGAATTACAACACGATGCCGATGGTGTCTGGCGAAATTATGTCAATCAACAACTAAAGTCATTATATGAACCTCTATATAAAAATATGGATTTTTGGTTAGCGCTACAAGCTCCTTCTTTCGATTGCGTTTATAAATGGCGTTTAGAGCAAGAACAGAAGCTAGAAGCAAGAAACCAAGGCTTAACTAATTCAAAAATTATGACCCCAGCAGAAGTGTTAAATTTCACACAATACTTTCAAAGGCTCAGTGTACAGGGTTGCAATAGCATCTCTCATTCTGCCGACACAATTTTTCACCTAAGTCCTGATCGCAGCATTACTGAAATGCACATAATAGAATAGGGATGAACATGTTACCAACTGTGATATTTAGTGATCTAGATGGAACCTTGCTTGACCATTACACTTATCAATCAACGCCAGCAAGCACAACACTTGAACAATTAAAAAATTCAAAGATACCGGTTGTGTTAAATACGAGTAAAACGCTAGCTGAATTAGAAATTATTAACCAAAGTCTTAATCTTAATGCGCCATTTATTGTTGAAAATGGTGCCGCTATTTACATACCTATTGGCACTTTTGCAAAACAGCCTGAAGACACTCGAACAATAGAAGGTTTTTGGGTGAAATCATTTTGCCTACCTCGAGAATACTGGTTGACATTATTATCTGAAAAATCAGGTCAATTTTCGAATCAATACCAAGGATTTTCAACATTAACTGACGCGGAATTAGCAGAAATTACCGGTTTATCTTTAGCGGATGCAAATAGAGCAAAACAAAGACAATTTGGTGAACCAATTCATTGGTTAGGTGATGAAACAACGAAAAAGCAATTTATTGAACACATGCTTGATTTAGGTGCAAATGTTGTTCAAGGAGGTCGATTCATTCATATAGGTGACTATTGCGATAAAGGCCAAGCGTTAATTTGGTTGGCAGAGCAATACCGCGAACATTACAACAGCTCAATTGTAACCATTGCCTTAGGTGATGGAGAAAATGACAACTCAATGTTAGAAGCTGCTGACTTTGCAGTACAAATTCGTTCACCTGTACATGAATTTCCAACGTTATATCGTCAATACCAAACAACGAAAACAAAATCATATGGGCCCGAAGGTTGGGCAGAAGCAATACAACAACTGCTATCAAATTCAATTAACTCAGAGGTAAATCATGGCTGATTTTTATCAAAACGGAACAGTAACAACGTTACATAATTTAGCACAACGTGAATCCGCAGATATGGCGGCCGAATTATTAGAATTTTCCAAAAAACGCCCTTTAGGGCTTATTCTACCTTCATTATTTTCAGAGCTAGAAGGTAAAGCGTTGCCTGATATTGTTAGTAAGCTTAAAGGTGTAGAATATCTATCTGAAATAGTTATTGGTTTAGACCGTGCTGATTTAGACCAATATAAACATGCACTATCGTTTTTTGGTGAACTACCACAACACCATAAAGTATTGTGGAATGACGGACCTAGATTACAAGCAATCGATGCAAAATTACAAGCGCTTGGGCTAGCACCGAAAGAATTAGGTAAAGGTCGTAATGTTTGGTATTGCATGGGCTATATTCTAGCGTCAGGTAAAGCTGAATCAATTGCTTTACATGATTGTGATATTTTAACTTACGAAAGAGAATTACTCGACAGACTACTCTACCCTGTTGCCAACCCACTGTTTAACTATGAATTTTCTAAAGGTTATTATGCACGTGTTGCCAGTGGCAAAATTAATGGTCGCGTTTCGCGCTTATTAGTAACACCGCTAATTAAAGCATTAAAGAAAACCGTTGGTCACTGTGACTATCTTGAATATATGGACAGCTTTTTATACCCATTAGCAGGTGAATTTTCTTTCCGTCGAGATGTATTAAGTGATATTCGTATTCCAAGTGATTGGGGCTTAGAAATCGGTGTACTTTCTGAAATGTACCGTAATTATGCACCAAATCGTATATGCCAAGTTGATATTGCGGCAACCTATGATCATAAGCATCAAGATTTATCTTTAGATAATGATCAAGGTGGTTTATCGAAAATGTCCGTTGATATTACTAAATCATTTATTCGAAAACTGGCCACACAGGGCGAAACATTCACCTCTGAAAAGTTTAGAACATTAAAAGCTACCTATTATCGTATTGCATTAGATTATGTTGAGACATATCGCAATGACGCTATGATGAATGGACTACAACTCGATATTCATAACGAAGAAAAAGCAGTAGAAATGTTCGCTGAAAATATATTAACTGCAGGTCATACTTTCTTAGAACAACCTATGGATACGCCTTTTATCCCGGCTTGGAACCGAGTAGTCAGCGCTATACCTGATATTTTATCGCAGTTAAAAGAAGCCGTAGAACTAGACAATGAAGAATTTAGTCAATCCTTGAAGTAAAGGTGAAGTATGTCCGCACAAATTAATCTATTGAAAGAAAAGCTAGTTCAGCAGCTAGCTTGTATCTATAAAGACGTTCCGCTCGAAAGCTCATGTGACGATATTGCACAAGCACTTATCGATATCATGCGGTTATCAACAACGGTAGAGCTTGCTGAGCCTTTTAAAAATCACTGGTCTGAAGAAGATGTTATCTTGATCACTTATGGTGACAGCGTAATAAGTGAAGAACAACCTCCGCTGAAAACGTTGAAGAACTTTTTAGATACCAAAATAAAAAATACGATTAATAGCGTACATATACTACCTTTCTTTCCATACAGTTCAGATGATGGTTTTGCGGTTATTGACTACTCATCGGTTAATGAATCATTAGGCTCTTGGGATGATATTGAATCCATTAGCAAAGACTACAACTTCATGTCTGACTTAGTCATTAACCATTGTTCAAGTCGCAGTGTTTGGTTTGACAACTTTGTTAAAGGAGAAGGAATAGGCAATGATTTCTTTTTCACCGCACTACCAGACGATGACTTATCTGACGTTGTTAGACCACGCACATCGCCATTGCTAAAAGAAATAGAAACCAGTAATGGTAAAAAGTTTGTCTGGTGTACCTTTAGTCACGATCAAGTCGATTTTGACTTTCGAAATCCTGAAGTATTAAAAGCGTTTACCACTATTATCAGACAATACCTTGATAGTGGCGTTAAAATATTTCGTTTTGATGCTATTGCTTTCTTATGGAAAATTGCAGGAACAACAAGTATTAACTTACCTCAAACCCATGAGGTAGTACGGCTATTAAGAACTTTAATTGAGTCAGCACAATCAGATGCAATTATCATTACAGAAACTAATATACCGAATACTCAAAATCTAACCTATTTTGGTAATGCCAATGAAGCTCATGGTATTTACAACTTCTCATTACCACCATTGCTATTAAATACATTGCTTACTGGTAGCTGTTTATATTTGAAACGTTGGTTAATGAGTATGCCACCTCCTCAAAATGGCACCATGTACTTTAACTTTATTGCCTCTCATGATGGCATTGGTCTACGCCCTGCCGAAGGCTTATTAAGTGAAGAAGAACTAGACAACTTAGTTAAAACAGTTGAGGGCTTTGGCGGGAAAATATCATGGCGAACTACAGAAGGTGGCGATCAAAAAGCCTATGAAATGAATATAGCCTTGTATGACGCTATGCAAGGGACAGTGAACGGCAAAGATCAGTGGAACTTTGAACGCTTTATTTGTGCTCACGCAATCATGTTTGCACTCGAAGGAATCCCAGGTATTTACATTCATAGCCTAATTGGTACGCAAAATGATTATAAAAAGCTAGCCAATACTCATCATAACCGATCAATCAATCGACATCGTTGGGATGAAGACTTATTAACTGAGGCATTAAAAGATGAAAGTTTACATCATGCAAAAGTACTTTCAACGTTAACGTCATTACTAGATATTCGTATTAAACAGCCAGCATTTCACCCTAACGCAACCCAATTTACATTGCACTTAGGCTTATCCTTATTTGGCTTTTGGCGACAAAGCCAAAACAGAAAGCAAAGTATTTTTTGTGTCAGTAATATTACGGATAAACCATTATCTTTGCCATTAAGTGAGCTGAATTTAATTGTTACCGAGAACTGGGTTGAATTAATTAGCGGTGCTGACGTAACAGACCTAACTGAATCGATAGAACTATTACCTTATCAAACTGTTTGGATAGCTAACATTAAAGCAGAATAAATTAAAATAGTAACCAGTTATAATAGTAACAAGGTCATACACGCTATGGCCTTTACTCTCTCTTTCATTTCTCATCCTTCATCTAAAATCACAATCGTTTTAGCACATATGCAACATCAAGATTTATGCGCGACAACTCAGCTAGGCCGATACCAATCACCGTTAGCTATTAGCCACAGCAACAGACTAACCACGATTCAATATTGAATAACCCCCTAATGAGGCAATAGCTCCACAATTTACGTTGTTATGTAAATTGGCTAAACCTAAGTACATTAATAGTAATTCAAATAAGCAATTAAATTGAATAGTTAATTCACGATTCTCGGTCAACTGTAATCACTAACCTATTTTAAAATACAGTGAATAAAATAATGACTAACACAATGCAAAAAACTTTATTACTGCCAATAACACTAACCCTACTACTAATTTCCTCAAACGCAGCGAATGCAAACGACAAACACAGCACCTCCCTTTATCAAGATAAAATAATGACAAAAGGCCTAAATCATTTAGGCTTAACAGTAAAAAACGTTCAAGCATCAGCTGACTTTTTTATCAATACCTTAGGCTGGAAAAAAGCAGGTGGTTATCCTGATTATCCATCAATATTTGTGACTGATGGCGATATTTTTCTGACACTTTGGCAAACCAACGATGTAGAAAAAACTGTTTTATTTGATCGAAAAAATAATGTTGGGTTACATCACCTTGCTTTAACTGTTGCTAGTAAAGAAATATTAGATGAATTGCATCGCAGATTTACATTAGTGCCCGATTTAGTTATAGAGTTCGCCCCAGAATTAAATGGTAAAGGCCCAACAATACACATGATGATTAGAGAGCCGAGTGGTAACCGTATTGAATTTGCTTACACGCCAACAAAGAAATAGCTAGAAACAATTAATAGAAACAATTAATAGAAACAATTAATAGAAACAATTAATAGAAACAATGAATTAACAGTATATTAACAATATTGAATAAACCTAATCTTTTTATAAAAAACAATACTGATTATTGTTTTATTTAAGCTTGTTTTCATACTTTACATTAGCTATAGTAAAAAGCATAAGCTGGTAGAGCATATGTTCTACCAACTAATTTAATATAAGAGTATAAATACAACCTCCTAATAGATAAATAGAAACCGCAGGGATTAACGTCAATGCATAGAGGATTGTGCTCGTAATAAATATAACAATACAGCTAACAAAAGGACTACTAGTTGCTACATATTAATACCACATCAAATTGTTCACAAATTAGCGTTATGGTTTCTTAGTGGCTATCGATATGCAAAAAAACATACTTTTCTTGCAAGGCCCGTTGGGCAATTTTTTTAAGCTACTATCATCATATATAGATAGTGAAACCACTTCGAGTGCCCATCACATCACATTCAATGGCGGAGATGCCTGGTTTAGTGATAAAAGATATTCTCACGCGTACTCTGGCAAACCAACCGAGTGGCAAGCATATTTAAGTGATTATATCGAAAAACACGGTATTACAGATATTGTTGTTTTTGGTGATTGTCGATTTTATCATCGCATCGCAAAATCTGTTGCAGAAGAGATGAACTTGATTTTTTGGGTGTTTGAGGAAGGCTATTTAAGACCTTCGTTTATTACCTTAGAAGAAGGTGGTGTAAACGGTAATTCTTCACTTTTAGGTTTAGACTTTAGTGTACTTGAAGAGAAACACCTAGAAGAGATATCGAATAACAATACGCGTTTGCGTAGTCCTTTTTGGGATATGTCCATTAACGCCATTCAATATTATTTTTTCAAGCAACTTTATACAAAAAACTTCCCTCATTATATCCATCACCGCCCTTGGTACGCCACGGAAGAGTGTTTGCATTGGATTAAAGCGGGCTTTAGAAAGTTAAAATATAAAGGTCAAGAACGAAAAATTGTTAAGCAGCTAACAACTACGCTATCCAAGAAGTATTTCTTGGTTCCTCTTCAAGTAAGTGTTGATAGCCAAATTTTATACCATTCACCTTATGGCTCAGTTGAAGAGTTCATTAGCGTTGTTATTAAATCGTTTTCTCAAAAAGCATCAAAAGATGATTATCTCGTTTTTAAGCATCATCCAATGGACCGAGGCTTTAACAATTATGCCAGATACATT
The DNA here is from genome assembly GCF_030547795.1 of Colwellia sp. 5_MG-2023. Taxonomy (NCBI): domain Bacteria; kingdom Pseudomonadati; phylum Pseudomonadota; class Gammaproteobacteria; order Alteromonadales; family Colwelliaceae; genus Colwellia; species Colwellia sp. 5_MG-2023. The sequence continues at coordinate 41,370 of NZ_JAUOPW010000011.1, forward strand.
AAAAAACTTTGCTATGCTTATGACTTAACAGGTAGAGTGTTGTATTGTCATGATGCTCATCTACCTACGCTAATTAAAGAAGCCAAAGGCTTAGTAACTATAAACAGTACCGTTGGTATATCATCATTACATCATTCAACACCTACAAAAGTATTGGGGCGTGCGGTGTATGACTTAGACGGAGTAACAAGTCAAAAACCATTAGATGATTTTTGGAAAACATGTTGTAAACCATGTGAAATCACATTTAAAAAGTTCAATCAATTTTTAAAATCAGAAAACCAAATCCCAGGCAGTTTTTATCAACAACCGGAACTTGTTTTGCAAGCCGTAACTGATAAATTTTTTAACTTAAATAACCAATAAAACGAAAAGGATACGTCATGTTAAATTTTAAATTATCACAGCTTGCAATAGCAACGTCACTAGCATTAACGCTAAGTGCATGTGGTGGCTCATCAAGCTCAGATCCAGTAACAGATCCAGAAACACCAGTAGTTACACCACCAACAGCTGAAACATTCACAGCTACAGGTGCCGCTGTAAAAGGTATTATGATCGGTGCAGATGTTGTAGCATATGATGCAGATGGTAATGAAATAGCGAGTGCTGTAACTGATGAAAACGGAAGTTATTCACTTGATATACCATCAGACTTCGTTGGTGCTATTAAAGTAACGGTAACAACCAATGCAGACAGTATTATGCGTTGTGACTCTAGCGATTGTGGTAATGGTGTTGGTTTTGGTGAAGATATCACTAACACACCAGGCATTGCACTATCTACTGTTGCTTTTATCGATGAAGATACTGATACATCTGCTGTAGAATTCCCTGTGAATGCGTTAACTAACGCTACAGCACAAATAATGGAAGCATCTACAGGTCTAGCTGATTTAAATGCCTCTGGTAAAGCAGGTTTTGATGCGCTAGCTAAATTATCAACTAAAAAAGTGGCTTTAGTTTTTGGTTTAACAGATATAGCTCCTGAGAACTTTTTAACTCAAGACATTACTGACCCTACAACTATTTCAGACTTAAGTGCTGAAGATGCAGCAGCGTTATCTTTGCAAGATACAAAATTATCAATGCTTAATGCTCTTATCTTACAATTAGCGCAAGAAGGTGCTGAAGATGGAGCAGATATCTCTGCTGCTCTTGCTGCCATGACAAGTAAAATCCTTTCTGCTACTGACGAAAATGGTAGTTCAACAGAAAGAGATGAAATCGCTAACAATTTCGAAGCTGCAATAATAGCGCTTTCAAATGACTCGTTATTTCAACAAGAATTTGCACTACTAAATGATACGCTAGGTGGAACAGTTACATTACCAGTTTCAGCTGAAGATTTTAGCTCTGGTGATTTTGCAGAAGAACTTGCTTCTGATATTTCTGATGAAGTTGACGGCGTAAGCTTAAATGCGATTAATGATGCTATCAATAGTGTTGTTACTATTATTGAAACTGCTGAAGGTTCATTAACTGACGAAGATATTGCAGCAATTGAAGATGAAGTAGATACAGTTATTACACCTACTCCAACTGACCCTGTTGACCCAACTGACCCTGTTGACCCAACTGATCCTGTTGACCCAACTGACCCTGTTGACCCAACTGACCCTGTTGACCCAACTGACCCTGTTGTTCCAGTTGATCCAACTGACCCTGAAGGTCCAGCTAACCCAGGTAACCCAAGCAATCCAAGTAACCCTAATACAGCAGATGCAGCTACGGCATCATCTGTTACAAGTAACTTCTTTGCTGCTGACGGATTATCTGTAGATGTAAATAAACAGATAATTAAAACAGCTGGTGATATTCGTTATGTTGTTCAAGATACATTAGCAGAAGCAAGTTTACACGGTGTAACAGATGGTGACTTCGTAGTTAATATACCTGCTACAAGTGCATCAAGTGAAGTTGCATATGCTGTTATATACAATACAGTAACTGCTAACGATGCGAGTGGTTTAGGTAACTTAGTTAGCGGTAATGGCGCAGGTGCATCAACTTACTTATCAGGTACAATTATAAGCTTAGATTCACTACCAGCACAGGCAGGACCTTTTAGTGTCTTTGATTGTTCAACGGGTACAGACGGCTTCATTAACGAATGTTTTATGGAAAATGATGTAGATAGCACTATTACAGTTCTAGATACCGATACAACATTAGTTAAATTTAATGTTAGCTATAACTACAACAATGGTGTTAACGACGATGCGAAAGTATTAACTGGTTTAACATTTAAAGGTCAAGTTGCAACAGCTGATGCACTAGTTACATTTGGTGTTAACCCAACAACAAGTGAATATGCAAATGCATCAATTGCTTCTTATAACCCTAACGCAGCGCTTAATAACCTTGCTTTAACAATGGCTGATGCTGAAGTGAAGTTTGATCTTCCACAAGTAGCTGTTTATACAGGCGAAATGAATAAGAAGCTAAGTGGTTCAGCAGAAATGACTTTCCAATATAGCGGTGACTATAAGTCTTTTGCTAGTGCAAACGTACTGAAACAAGGTAATGTTACAATTAACCCTGACTTTATCTCTGGTACTTCTGTTTCAGACTACCAAATTGATGGCGAAGTTATCATTTACAAAGAAGGTAACAAGAAGAAAATCAGTAAAACAGCTAATGTTCGTCGCGCAAGTGAAAACTATGTGATGACATTGAAAAACCTTGCTGCAGACGTAAGTGATGAACTTACACAACCTGTATGGTGTGGTAGCTGGACTGGTGATATTTATGTAAACAATACTGACGTTGCTGACTTAATGAACACAACAAGTACTTGTAATTCATATGTATCAACTGGCGACTTCATCTTCAACATTAATGGTACTCCGATTGCTCCTGCAAACGTAGAAAAATTAATGGAAGGTTTAAGTGCATACTTTGACCAAGCTGATTTAGTAGCACAACCTTAATATTGTCATAATATTATCGTAAACTAAAACAAGGTCGCTTTTAAAGCGGCCTTTTTAGGTATAATGGTCTTGGAAATTGAATATACTCAATTTCATGCAATATCAACTGTAATCATTCTAAATAAAGTAGTAATAATCGTGAGAAAAAAAACAGTTAAAACAAGCATTATTGCTCTTACCCTATCTAACGTAACGTTAGCCTCGCTGCCAGTGAATGCCGAAAGTTATACATTGTTTGCTAATGGTTATAGTGATAACTATACGCCTTCAGTACCTGTTGTTGACTTTTTTGGCTCATGGAAGGGCGCAAAAGAATATAACGAAGGCAGCAAAGCAATTGCTAATAACTTCTTTCAAATAGGCGTTCAATACGAAGCATTGTCGTTTGCTATCTTTTATCGTTACGATTACTACTTAACCATGCACCCTGATGTAGCAGAATACCGATACACTTTTCATAACGATCGTGACAACCTTCAAGATCGTGACTACATATATGACTTTAAAGAACAAAGATTAACCACACAAGGCATGCGTGTTGGTTATAACTATCAATACAATAATAAATTAACCGTCACTAGTTACTTAAATGTATTGTACTCGTCTAAATTTCAAGATAGAGACATACAAAACGGCTATATTAACGGTAAAACTAGCTTAGGTGATGCTGACGCAGACTATCATTTTTCTGAAGACACACTGTACGGTTTCTTAACGGTAGATGATACTCCACAAGGCTATGGCGCAAGTTTAGACTTTGATATTAGTTACCAAATTAATAGCACTACCAAAGTAGACTTAAACGTAAAAGATGCTTTTCATTTTGTTACCTGGGACGAATCACCTTACGCCCAAGGTAATTTTCAAGTTGACGACTTCTATTACGACGACCAAGACGTATTACAACAAAATCCATTAACCAATTTATATACACACGAAGGTTCAGAGCAACACTCTTTCACTCAACACTTGCCAGTACGTATTGATCTTGGTGTAGAAAAAATCATCGCTGAAAAGTTTGATTTATCAGTACAGTACCAATACAACGAAGTGATGGATTCAGTGAGTGTAAAAGGTGGCTACTCCCCTTTTGCTGATAGCAATGTTGCTATAAGTTATAATTTTCAAAGAAGCGCGTTAGGCTTACACAGCAAATATCGAACTTTCTATTTAGATATAATGTTCGACGATGTTGATTTTGGTTATGCTAATAGTCTCAGTCTTTTTCTTGGTTTTGAAGTGAGTTTATAACACATGAAAATTTTCATCGCTTTATTTACAGTAATTATTTTATCAAACCTAACGGCGTGTAATTCATCATCAACAGATAACGCCAGCACAGCCGATAATTTACCAGTAACAGAGGCACAAACAAACCCGTCAAACACGGCAGAATTAACCTTATCAATAATGCCTAATTACTTGATAAGTGATGAAGAAGTCTTTGTTTATGATCTAACAGACAATAATGCGTTAGTTAAACAAACACGTGTATACCCCGACGAACAAGGGCTAACCACCGCCACATTAGCACTTGAACAAAACCACATTTATAAAATAGTGTTTAACCCAAACAATAACCGAAGCGCAATTCGTTGTTCGCTCCCTAACGGTTGTATTGAAACACTCTTTAGCAATAATGAATATGAATCCATTGCCTTTGGCCAACCAATCAATACGCGACTGCAATTAGCCGCAATTGTTGAATTAACGGGTGATCAAGCATTAACGGTCGATGTTACTACAGACCTTGTTGCACAACTTGTACAATCAAACTATGTTGACGAAGTAAACTCAAATACCCTAAAACAAACACAATCGGTATTAGCCAATACCTTAGGTTTTTTAGGATATAACCAAGCAGATCAACAATCAGACAAAAGCAGTTGGAATTATTGGAATATGCAAGCATTTAATGCTGCATTACTGTTTGAGAATAGACTTATATATAACAATGTAAACGATCATCTAGGCAGCATTTTTAGACGCTTATATTTCACTTTAATCGATGAAGAAAATTTAATTGATGAATTCAATCAGTTTTATATAGCTGATGCAGATTTATTTTTACAAGATATCATTTTAAATAATAGCAACGATAACTGTTTAACGAATACCAATACCTTAGCCGAAGCATTACTCGCAGCGCAAACAAGCACAGCAACCAACTGTGTAGTAGTCACTGAAGAAGAGCAATACCAGATCTCAAGGTTACGCGCTTATCTTTTATCAAAAAATATTTACCCAGAAAAAGGTTACTTACCCTCACCTTATGTTCAAGAAACCGACCTAGTTAAAAGCAAATCATTTTTAAATGATTTTCGCAGCATTTTATATACCTTTGAAAACAATGACGATGCTTACGATCAAGTCAACACCACATTAAGCGATGGCTATGAACTCATTGATGGCTTTACCAATACAATATTAGTAGATGTTTTTCCGTTATTTAATGATGTACTCGATACAGTACCGTTAAACTCTAATGACGGCTCTTACCAATTGAATGACCTTAATATTGTTTATCAAGACAGTGAATTAGAATGGGTACTAACAGGGCAATACCAAGACCTAATACTTGATTTAACCATACGAATGAACACCATTCAGCTAAATGCCACAGAAGGTAACTTGTTTACTATTGCGGCGAATGGCACCATAACGTCAAACGAACTACATTCAACGCTAACCGATGCTGAATTTGAAATAAAACTAGACCCTGCTGATGATATTTTCTCAGGAACGCCTGACGGCAGCGGCTTTATTGCTATCAACGCACAAAATATGGCAATAACGAAACAGACGCAAGAGTTTACAGGGGCGATGACGGCACGAATTGAGCTGCACTTGGTTGAAAATATAGGTGTTATTGAAACTCTTGAATCGGCTTCTATTTTTGGAACGCTTTTTGATGACGACACTGAACATCAACTATCAGTCAGTATGGTTCATCCAAATGTAAATCAAGAAACCAGTGAAAACCTAATTCCAAACGGCATGACCGCGACAGTAACCTACTCTGCTGCTATTTTAGGGTTAGGCGAGCCATTATTAACGGTATATATGGATTTAGACAATGCCCAAGAAGGATTATCAATAGATAACATTGATATGGCAGCCTATTTTGAAGGCCGACTCGCCCATTTTACCTTTGCTGGCAGAACCAATAACTTCACCTATCAAGGCCAAAACCAAGACGGTGTTGAATGGTTCATAACACTTGCAAGCAAAGAAGCCGATGGATATGTATCACTAACATCAAATGAATACGGAACACCACGCGTACTAAAAGATTTAGTAGGTATAATGTTTAATGACGGTAACTTTATTTCAATATTTTAACCTCGGTTAAAACATGGATTGATACAAAAAAATAAAAACATTTACTTTAAATCGACTCAATGAGTTAAACGTCTTAAGACAATTTTGATACAATCACACCAAATAAGATAGGTACTCGTCAGCGTCAATCATTTTGCTGTCGATATAATGGAATATTTTCAAGCATGATCAAAGCGCAAAAAAGGACTCCATTACAAATAATGAACGCCACCGTTCATGCGCTGTTAATGCGAGAACTTAAAACTCGGTTTGGCACTAATCGCTTAGGCTACTTTTGGGCTGTAGCATCGCCGGCAGCACAAGCATCAGTGATGGCACTAATCTTTACCTTATTAGGACGTTCGAGTATTTCAGGTATACCTGTCGCATTATTCCTTTTTACCGGTATTTTACCGTTTAAATTTTTTATGAAGTTACTACCTCAGGTTGGCGCAGCTGTCAGTGCAAATAAAGCGTTACTTACTTATCGACAAGTTACTGCTATCGATCCGATAATTACAAGGATTTTAATTGAAACCGTTACTTTTATTATTGTTTACGTCTTAATACTTGGCACCATGGCTTGGCTCGATTTTGAGGTATTGCCTAATGACTTATTAGCACTATTGGCTGCTTGCTTTTTATTATTAATATTGGCTGTGGGGATTGGTTTATTATTCTGTTGTGCAGTTTCTTACTGGCCTGATACTGCAAAATTATTTGCTATGATTACCACCCCCATGTATCTAATTTCAGGGGTTTTATATTGCGCAACCATGATACCTGAACAATATTGGTATTTATTTAGCTGGAACCCTATCTTTCATTTAATTGAACTAAGCCGAGATGCATTTTTTGTTTCTTATACAACCCCTATTGGTGATTGGTATTTTGTTAGTTTTATTGCCTTAACTAGTATTACACTTGGCTTAATGGCGTTTAGAATTAACCGTCACCGATTTATTAACTAAGATGAATTTTTTTATGTTGGGTTTTCTTATCGTAGGTTTTACGAGCTAATGATACATTTTGATAATGTCAGTAAATATTATCCAACAAAACAGGGGCGGCATTACGTTCTTAAAAATGTTAATTTAGCATTACCAACTGATCGTAATATTGCGGTACTAGGCCCAAATGGTGTTGGTAAATCAACGTTAATAAGAATGCTAGGTGGTGCCGATTTCCCCAGTAAAGGGCAAATAACATCAGAGCAAAAAATATCCTGGCCATTAGGTTTGCAAGGCGGTTTACAAGGCACGATGAGTGCCCGTGAAAATGTCCGTTTTGTTGCCCGCATACACGGGTATAAAAATACCAAACCAATTGAAAAATTAATAGCTGACTTTGCCGAAATCGGTAAGTTTTTTGATGAACCCGTCAAAACCTATTCTAATGGCATGAAAGCTCGGGTGGCTTTTGGCTTAACCATGGCCTTTGATTTTAATTTTGACGTATTACTAATTGATGAACTGGGTGCAGTCGGTGATGCCAATTTTCGCCGAAAAAGTGAGGCGCTATTAAAAGAAAAATTTGAAAAAACTAAACTTATTATGGTGAGTCACTCTATGGGTGAACTACGTAAAAACTGCCAAGCGGGGTTAGTTATTATTAACCAAAACCTGAAATATCATGCAGATATTGAGTCTGCAATAAAAGAATATAATGAACACTATGTCAAAACCAATTAAACAATCAACTCAGCAAGCAGCTAATAAAGACGGTAAACAGGATTTGAGTTCTGTTGCACGTAAAGCACGCAAGCTTAAGCGTGAGCCATTACAATTTATTGCTGACTCTAAAGCTTATATCAAAGCAAAGAAAACCGCCTATTACACCGCGGCAAAGCTCGGCTCGTTTATTATTGTTCTTGCGGCAGTAATCGCCATTATCGCTTATTACACCCTAATTGCGTCACCGCGTTATGTTAGCGAAAGTCAATTTGTGGTAAAAGAAATTGGCTCAAACGACATTCCACTGGCGGGTTTAATGTCTATTGCCAGTAGCTCACCTGGTGTCCGTGACGCCTTAATTTTGCAAAAGTATATTCAATCACGCTCGATGGCGGTCGCCCTTGAAGAAAGTGTCGGTTTAAAACAGCATTATCAAGCCACTGACTGGGACTGGTTTAGTCGGCTTACCGGTAATGGCAGTGTTGAACAATATCACGCCTATTATCAAGATCATATTCTGGTCCATTACGATGAAATGTCAGAAGTACTGATGGTTGAAGTACAAACCTTTGATGCTGAATTTTCGTTAACAGTGGCCAATGAAATTATAGCACTAAGTGAAACCTTAATTAACCAGCTTGGGCAAAAAATGGTAACTCAGCAATTAGATTATGCCCAGCAAGATGTTAACCGTGCTTATAACGAGCTAAAAAAATATCAAAATGAACTGATTAACTTTCAAGATAAATTCAAACTATACAGCCCTGAAGAACAAGGCAGTGCCATAGTATCAGCAATGAACGCCCTTGAAGCAAAAATAATAGAAGAAGAAACTAAACTTAAATCGTTATCGTCTTTTATGCGTGCCGATTCTGCTGATATAAAAGCCATAAATAGAAATATAGACGCGTTAAAGACACAATTAGCGCAAGAAAAAAACCGTTTAACTAATCAAGAACAGCAATCGTTAAATAAAATAAATTTAGATTATCAAGAAATTAAGTTAAATAGCCAGCTAGCCGCAGACCTTTATAAATCGACCTTAGCAAGCTTAGAGCTGATTCGTAGTGATGCTTTTAGAACGCTAAAACATTTACTGGTAATAGAGCAGCCCATTTTAGCGCAAGAAAATAAATACCCACGTCGTTTATACAGTATTTTTACCTGGTTTATCGCCATGCTTTTAGTCTATGGCGTATTAAAAATGGTAGTGGCCGTTATTAAGGAACACAAAGAGTGAAAAATTTGTTTATAAAAAGCATCGCCAGCGCGCTAATGCTAGTGCTAACCAGTAATATTGCTTCCGCTGCGGTAACCATCAACAAAGATGATAGCAATGAAGTTAAGCAAGCAATATCACTAACTAGTGATAACAGTAATGAAAATAACAAAAACAAAAGCGAAAATGCTAACCACAATAGTAACAGTAACAACGCTAACCAAGCTTATGGCCAATGGTTATTTACCGGAGGCTTTAAAGAAAATTCATTTGTTGGCAGTAACCCAAATTATAAAATCACCCAAGGTGATAGTTTACTTGTGCAATTATGGGGTGGCATCGATTATCAAGCAGAAGTAAAAGTTGACCCACAAGGTAATATCTTTATTCCTAAAGTTGGCCCAATTAAAGTATTAGGGGTTAGTAACGCAGAAATTAATAACGTGGTATTAAAAGGCATAAAGCGCGTTTATAAATCAAATGTTGAAGCTTATGTTAATTTAATGTCTAGCCAAACGGTAAAGGTATTCTTATCAGGGTTAGTAAACAAACCAGGCTTATATGAAGGACAAAGTGCTGATAGTATTTTACGCTTTATTGATCTTGCTGGTGGTATAAAAGCTGAACTTGGCAGTATGCGCCATATTGAAGTAAAGCGAAATAACCAAACAAAATATACCATCGACTTATACGACTTTATTCAACATGGCACTATGCCCGCTATTCAATTACAAGAAGGTGATGTAATTTTTATTGCGGCTAAACATGGCGACGTCACCATTGAAGGCGATGTTGGTTTTAGTGGCACATACCAGCTAAAAGAAGATACCGCTAAATTAAGTAATATCCTAAATGCGGTTATTACCAAGAAAAAAGCCACCCATATTACGGTGATTGCACCAGAAAATAGTGATGGTGAAAATGAATTATCAGTACAACAATATGCCATGGGTGAGGCGCTGACCAATAACACCATTGAAGTCAAAGCAGGCTCACTTATTAAAGTATCTTCACAGCTACGCGCCAAAAAAATTAGTGTTGAACTCATTGGCGAGCATAACTCTCAGTTTGAAATTGTATTACCTTGGGGGGCAAGTTTAGCGGACTTATTGGCTGATGTGAAATACACCAAATTATCTAATAAAGACGCTATTCAGTTATTTAGAGCCTCAGTTGCCACACGCCAAAAAGATATGCTACTGGCTTCTTTATCAGCACTAGAGCAAAGCGTATTAACCGCGCGTTCACAAACCAATGAAGCCGCACAATTACGCTCAGCTGAAGCAAGCACTATATTACAGTGGATTGAAAAGGCAAAATTGGTAGAGCCTAAAGGGCAAGTATTATTATCTGACGGCTACAATGCTTCGCAAATTATTTTACAACAAGGTGACCGCATTGTGGTACCAACGAAACGTAACTTAGTCATGATCCATGGTGAGGTGCTCTTCCCTACTGCTATCGCTTACAACAACCAGATGAATATTAATGAGTATATCGCTAAGGCAGGCGGTGCTACTGATGATGTAGATAATATGAATATATTAATCATGAAGCCCAATGGCGACTTTGTTGATGTCAACGAACACTTAAACAGTAAAAAACAGATTAACCCAGGGGATGAAATATTTGTGTTAGCGAAACCTGATGCAAAATCATTCCAATTAACCAAAGATATAACACAAGTGATGTATCAAATAGCAGTTTCAGCTGCTGTGATATTAGCATTATAATTAGTACCAATAATCAAATAATCAAAATTATGAATGAAATAATAAAAAGCAAGCAAACCATCAAACTGAAAAAAGAAGTGGATCTATACTTTAAAAACAAAGCATTACAAGTTTTTAATAAAAAAAAACCATCAGGTAAAGAATATAGTTATAAAGTTCATAACTCTGATAATGTTATAGGTTTGAATTCTGGTTATGATTGGCTTTATTTGGTTGGTAACAACTGGTTAAAAAATAACAATCAAAATATCGCACTAATGGTTGGTTTTAACGACTGGAAATTAGGTTTTACTGCTGATTACTTACCTGAATATAGAACTGCTTTCTTACCTCGCAATAAAATGTCTTTTTTAGATATTCATAAGCTAAAGAAATTAAAGCATAAACCAAGCGTTATTATTGTTTGGGGCTATACAGAATCACAACATGTTACCCGTTACGCTAAAAAGAATAATTTACCTATATACCGAATGGAAGATGCTTTTATTCGCTCTGCCAAATTAGGTGCTCAACATGCAACACCTTATTCGCTTATTTTAGACAAAACAGGTTTTTATTATAATTGTTACGAGCCATCTGATATAGAGAACATTCTTAATACATATGACTTTAAAGCTGATACAGCTTTAATGCAGAACGCTCAAGAATGTATTAAATTAATTAAAGAACTTAGATTATCAAAATACAACCTCCCTCGGAAAAACGTAGAAGGGGTTAATCAAAATATAAAATTAAGAAAAAGAGTTGCTGTACTTGGACAAGTTGATGGTGATGCATCGATTAGATTAGGAAACCCTGACAATTGGACTTCTGAAGAATTAATTAAGCTGGCCATTTATGAAAACCCTAATTGCGAAATATTCTACCGACCCCATCCAGAAGTTTACCAAGGATTTCAAAATAGCAAGTTTAAAGCTCAAAGTGTTGAAAAGTATGCAACAATAACAACGCCCGATGAAAATATTATTGATTTTATTGAAGCTGTTGATCATGTTTACACAATTAGCTCCTTATCAGGGTTTGAAGCTGTTATACGTAATAAAAAGGTAACCACTGTGGGTGCACCTTTTTATTCCGGTTGGGGGGTTACTGATGACAGAGTAACTATTAAAAGACGCACAGCTAAGTTATCGATCGAAGAAGTCTTTGCTGGTACGTATTTATTATACCCAAGGTATTTAGGTGACCATTCAAACATACATACTGGATTTTTAGCCGCTGCCTACCGTATCTGTGCAGAGAGAGAAATAGAGGAACATAAGTACTATAAGGCTATATCAGTAGATAAAGAAAATGACAAATATCTTTTAAGCACTAATTTCTGGCCTATGTATTTTTTTACAAATAACTATACGGGAAAAGATTTTGATTCAGCAATTAATGATATTAATTTTTCTGATTTTCTATTTGGGGCAAACGCAGATCTATTTAAAAGTACATTATTACACGCGGTCTATGGGAAGTTAAATAATCATAAATCAAAAGAATTATTTTTACATAAAGTAAGAAGTCATATCGAGTATCATATACTGAATGATTTTTTATTAAGAGCAATAAAAATAAAAAAAGAAGCAGTTTTAATTTCTAACCTATCTTGGTTATTAAGTGAAGTTGGAGATATCGATGATGCTATACAAGTAATGAGTGCCTGCGATGATATTGAGGAAAATGATACCGATATACTGCCACCAATAATATCAAATAATTCTTTACAGTTAGATATATTAAAAAACTCAAAACAGTTTAACGAATCATTGGACTTAGCGTTTTATGCCATGCTAAATAATGAAGCTAATTCCGGTTTGTTTTTAAAAGTTGCTCAAATTGCAGAGCTTACTTTTGATTGGAAGTCCGTAGCTAAGCTTTCTACATTCATGCAACACATAAACTGGGAATTACATAACAGAGCAGCTGTTCATATGGGGCTAGAAAATATACCAACAGACAGAGCTCTAGACAAAAAAAACCTCTTTATACAATTAGCTAAACAATTAATTCAGAACCCGGATAGGTTAAATAGGACTACAGCAATAGTAAAACATTTTTTTGATAACGACTTCCCTCTGGAAGTATTTCTTGCCATTTTAAATTTAGATAATGCACAAACACACCAAAAGGTCATCGCCCTTATTGAAACAGGAAAAGTAGAACAAGCATCCCATCTTATTCAAAACCTTTTAAGCAATAACCCTATTACTGATAAATTATTAGTCACTTATAGCAAAGTTCTTTTCGAAGAAGGTAAGTATGATGAAGTTGAGGATATACTTATGCAGGCTATTAACATAGAGCCATCACATGCTAATTATACTGAGTTGCTAAGACTTTTAAAGTTTCAAGGGAGGTTTTCTGAAGCTATTCATTGGGTTAGTGTAGCGAAAGAACAGAACATAAAATTGACTGATGATGGGCATATCATGCCAATATATTTTGGTTTAAAAAAAATTGAACTTGGTTTTAAATGTTTCTTACAATCAGCTGTTAGAGAAAAATTGGTTTCATATTTTGGCAATGATAAATATAAGGAAAGTGAAAGTTTAGATGCAGATGATCTATTTCTAATTTGTAGTTTTGGACCTGCTGAAGAAGTTAGATTTGCATCTGTTTATAATGAAATATCATCAGCATTAGGGAATGAAAACTTTAAAATATCCTGTGAGCCACGGCTACTTGAAATTTTCTCCAGATCATTTCCTAATATTAGGTTTATACCTGTTACAAGAGCCCGAAATTTTAATCCAAATATACCAAGAGAGCTTTTTGATAAAACTCCTGGCTCTGATTTAGTTAATATACTTGATAATACTGGCTATAAAGTTGCAAAAGAGTCTAAACAAATAAAATTACTATCAGAGCTATTATGGCACTTTAGAAAAAATTATAAGGATTTTCCTGTACAAGATGGCTACCTCAAAACTAATCATGATAAAAATAAATTACTTGCTGAGCGCTTACCTAAGAATAAAACCTTAGTGGGAATTGGCTGGCGCAGTCAGTTAACGAATAGCCAGCGGAATATCCACTATTTAACAATTCAAGAGCTTGAACCATTATTTAAAATAAAGAACATCACTTTTGTAAATTTACAATATGACAATTGCAATTCTGAAATTTCCTGGGTTGAAGAACGATACCCCGGCAAGTTAATTAATCTAGATGATATTGATCAATATAACGATTTTGATAGTGTTCTTTCTTTAATGGAAAACTTAGATATGGTAATAGCTCCATGTACTGTTACTACTGATCTTGCTGGAGCTATAGGATGTCCTACAATATATTTGTCCACGCACGGTGAAATATTATGGAGAATGAAAGATGAAGAGAATACTGATGTGTGGTTTGATTCCATGAAACATGTATTTTCACCTCCCGGAAATAAAAAGGTTTTGGTTCAGGAACTATGCGATAAATTAGAGAACTGGAAAAATGAACAAACAAAAAATGGAACTAACTAATGTTAAACAATAAATCAGTATTAATAACAGGCGGCACAGGATCGTTTGGTAAAAAATTCATTGAAACAATTTTAGCGCGATACCCAGACGTTAAAAAAATTGTTATTTATTCACGCGATGAATTAAAACAGTCAATGATCAAACTAAAATATCCACATAATTCATTTCCTCAATTACGTTTTTTTATAGGTGACGTACGAGATAGAGATCGTTTAACACAAGCATGTGAAGGAATTGATGTAATTATTCATGCTGCAGCTATCAAGCAAGTAGACACGGCAGAATATAATCCAACAGAATGTATTCGTACTAATATTGACGGTGCTGAAAATGTTATCCATGCGGCACTAGCCTGTGGGGTTCATGACGTTGTAGCATTATCAACAGATAAAGCTTGCGCTCCTATTAATCTTTATGGAGCAACTAAATTAGCATCAGATAAATTATTTGCTGCTGCAAATAACATAAGAGGCTCTAAAGATATTAAATTTAGCGTAGTACGTTACGGCAATGTAATGGGTTCTCGTGGCTCTGTAATTCCTTTCTTTATTGAAAAGAAAAAGGAAGGATTATTACCTATCACCCATAGAGAAATGACCCGTTTTAACATTTCATTACAAGATGGTGTAAATATGGTGATGTATGCAATAGAAAACCATATTGGTGGTGAAATATTTGTACCTAAAATACCATCGTATAAGATTACTGATATTGCTGAAGCTATCGCGCCTGAGTGTGAAACAAAAGATGTAGGTATTCGCCCTGGTGAAAAGCTACATGAAGAAATGATTACGGATACTGACTCTTTGAATACAATTGATTTAGGAAAGTATTATGCCATTTTACCTTCTGTTTCATATACATATACAGAAGAAGAATACATGCAACATCATAAAGCAGTTAAAGTACCATTTGGCTTCAAGTATAACTCAGGAACGAATACTGAATGGGAAACTATTGACTCATTAAGAGCGCTTATTATTGAACATGTAGATGCAAGTTTTAAGGTGTAGTTAGAATTATGATTCCATACGGTAAGCAAGAAATCACACAAGCTGACATTGACTCTGTAGTTGAAGTATTGAAGTCTGATTTTTTAACACAAGGTCCTCAAGTACCAGCATTTGAAAATGCATTAACCACTCATGCTGGTGCTAAATATGCATTTGCTATGAACAGTGCTACCTCAGCATTACATGTTGCCTGTATGGCCTTAGATTTGGGGAGCAATGATTGGTTATGGACAACACCAATTACATTCGTTGCTTCTGCCAATTGTGGACGCTATTGTGATGCTAATATTGACTTTGTGGATATTGACGAAGCAACTTATAATTTATGCCCTAAAAAATTAAAGCAAAAGCTTGAACAAGCTAAAATTAAAAATTGCTTACCTAAAGTGTTAGTTGCCGTTCATCTTTGTGGGCAACCTTGTGATATGAAAGCAATAAAAGCACTCGCTGATGAATATGGTTTTGCTATTATTGAAGATGCCTCGCATGCTATTGGTGGCAAATACTTTGATGAGCCTATCGGTAATTGCCATTATTCAGACATTACTATTTTTAGCTTTCATCCTGTTAAAATTGTTACCACTGCAGAAGGCGGCGCAGCGCTCACTAATAATAAAGCACTTGCTGACAAAATGGCATTGTACCGAAGCCACGGAATTACTCGCGACGAAAACTTAATGACAGAGCCGTCGCATGGTGGCTGGTACTATCAACAAGTTGCATTAGGTTATAATTACCGTATGACAGAACTGCAGGCTGCACTTGGCGTAAGTCAAATGAAGCGTTTAGACAAATTCGTGGCCGCACGTCACAAATTAGCAGAGCGATACAATCAGCTACTTGCGCCGTTGCCAGTTACTACCCCGTTTCAAATTGATAATAGTTATTCAGGCTTACACCTTTATGTTATTAGACTTAATTTAGAGAATATTTCTTTAACGCATAAAGAAGTATTTGAACAATTACGTGAGAATGGGATAGGTGTTAACTTACATTATATACCCGTTCATTTGCAGCCTTATTATTGCCAGTTTGGTTTTAAAGAAGGCGACTTTCCATTAGCTGAACAATACTATAAAGAAGCTATTTCTTTGCCAATGTTTCATACTATGTCTACTGAACAACAAGATAAAGTGGTACAAGTTTTACATAAAATTATTGGTGGTTAACAAATGAATATTGCAATAATTCCAGCAAGGGGTGGCAGTAAACGCATCCCACGAAAAAACATTAAAGAGTTTTTTGGAAAACCGATGATTGCTTATTCTATTGAAGCAGCAAAAGCATCTGGATGTTTTGATAAAATAATCGTTTCAACAGATGATCAAGAAATTGCAAATGTTGCATTAGAATATGGTGCAGAAGTACCATTTATAAGACCTTCAGATATTTCAGATGATTATGCAACAACGATTGATGTTATTCAGCATGCCATTCTTTGGCTTGAAAATCATAATGTTACTATGAACTATATCTGCTGTATTTATGCAACCGCACCATTTATAGAAATAAGTTCGATCTTAAAGGGGTTAGAGTTAATAAAGAATAACTCCTTAGATTATGCATATTGTGCAACTGAATACTCTTTTCCTATACAGAGAGCTTTTTATTTACAGCAAGATGGAAAAGTTGCAATGTTTCAACCGGAACACTTTAATACTCGCTCACAAGATCTAACTAAAGCATACCATGATGCTGGACAACTCTATTGGGGGAGCTATGAAGCATACAAAAAGGGCATACCATTCTTTTCGAAAAATACAATGCCGATAATATTAGATCCTTCGAAAGTTCAAGATATAGATACTCCATTAGACTGGAAAAGAGCGGAGCTAATATTTAAAGCCAATGAAAATTAATCCTTCAAATAAAACCCTTCAAAAAAAGGTTGTACTCTTTAGAGTTGATTCATCTAAAGAAATAGGCTACGGGCATGTAATGAGATGCTTAGCTTTAGCTAAAGCATTAGCTGTAAGCAATAATGTTAAGATTATTTTTGTATGCCGGGATTTTGAAGGTTCAATTCATCACCTAATTGAAAGTTGTGACTTTCAAGTTATATTACTAAATCAACATATGCGTTCCAAAAGTACTATAAATCTAAGTAAAGGACCATACGCATACTCATATCGACTGGCTTTACCACAAGAAGAGGATGTAAAAGAGTTTGTAGATAAAACTCTTGTTTATAAAGGATTTATTGAACTAATTATTACAGATCACTATGCTATAGGGGATGTATGGCATCGATTGGTAGCTGGCTATACAAAAAAAATTTTAGCTATAGATGATCTAGGCGATCGAGCCCACTTTTCTGACTACTTAATAGATCAAACATTTAACTGCAATAAGAGCAAATATTTAAATTTAGTACCAAGCCATACACAATTACTATTAGGCACTGAATATTGCTTATTACGAGAAGAGTTTAATAACTCTGACGAAGTCAAATTATTGAAAGTAAGAAAACGAAGCAATTTGAATACTGTATTAGTAATGTTAGGTGGCACTAATCCAGATAATATTGTGAATAAAATAATATATTTAATATCTCAAATGACAATCGTTAAAAAAATAAACATTATTGTTAATGAAAAAGTAGAATATTTATCTGACATTAAAGCCCTTTGTTTTAATCATAAAAATGCTGTATTACATATATCACCTAACAATATAGCAGAAATAATGCAAGAATCAGATATAGCTATTGGAGCAGCTGGAAGTGCTTCCTGGGAAAGGTGCACACAAGGTCTACCTAGTATAGTGATTGTTTTATCTGAAAATCAAAGAGAAATATCTGAAGTATTGGAAAATGCAGGGGTTGTGAAAGTATTAGAGCTTAATCAACTTCATAATAAATTAAAACAAACATTATTAAACTGGCTAAATGATAAGGAAGAGTATTACTCATCAGTAAAGCAATGTTTTAATATTTGTGATGGGCTTGGTATTAGTCGAGTTATAAAGGTATTGTTAAAATGATAAAAAATATAACCATTTTAGTTGATAACGAATCATGGATATTACCGTATGCTAAAAAGTTAGTAAGTCAACTTAAATCACATAATTTCACTGCGCATTTATGTCGAGATCAAAATAAAATATTAGAAGGTGATGTTTGCTTTTTTTTAGGCTGCACTAAGTTAGTTTCTACGAAAAATTTAGAAAAGAACACTATTAATCTTGTTATACATGAAAGTGATCTACCTAAAGGAAAAGGTTTTGCGCCAATGAGTTGGCAGATCATTTCTGGTGAAAAAAATATTGTTGTATCCTTGATTGAAGCAATTGATGGGGTAGATGCAGGAAACATTTGGCTACAAGATACAATTAAATTAAATGGCACTGAATTACATGATGAATGGAGGCATCTTCAGGGTGAATGTAGTGTAAACCTAAGTATGCAATTCATTTTAAATCACGAAAATCTCAAACCGATTAAACAAGAAGGAGAACCTTCTTTTTATAAAAGAAGAACAGCACGAGATAGTAAGTTAGATATAAATAAAACCATTGCTGAGCAATTTAATTTATTAAGAGTTGTAGATAATGAAAATTATCCCGCATATTTTATAATTAATGACACCAAGTACAAAATAAAGATCAGTACATGCGAATAATGCATATTATAGATAAGGAATTCAATAAATATTTATTAAATTCCTAAGTAATTATTAAGGTTAAAAGAATATGAAAAAGAAAATTTTATTTACTGGCGGCGGCGGAGCTGCAACTGAATTTTTATGGAGATATTTATCTTCTCGCTATGAAGTATACTTTGCTGATGCAGATTTAAATGCCATTGATGATAAAATCCCAGAAGAAAATAAAGTCAAAATACCTTTTGCAAACCAAAATGATTTTATTGAAGTTCTTGCTCAACAAGTTACTGAGCTAGCTATAGATATTCTTATTCCTTCTGTAGATGAAGAGTTGATTATTGTAGGTGAAAACTTAAATAAATTTACTGCAAAAGTACTTTTACCAGAAGTTGAATTTATTAGAAGTATGTTAGATAAGCTTACTTCGATTGAAGCTATAGCTGGAAAAGGACTAGTTCACCCTAAAACATTTTTAGTAAATAACTCCAAGCTTATTAGTTTTCCACAAATCATTAAGCCAAGAACAGGTAGAGGGTCAAGAGGTGTTTCTATACTAAATAACTCTCAAGAAGTTCAAGCTTATATGGTCCTGAATCAAGCTGAACCAGATGAAATAATTTCGCAAGAACTTGCTACAGGGGTAGAATATACAGTACTAATTGCTGCCAATATGAATTCAGAATTGAAGGCTATAGTCCCTGTTAAAATTGAGCAAAAAAAAGGGATTACCATTAGGGCAAAAACAGAACAAGAGAGTAAAGTAATTGCGTATTGTAGAGAGTTTCAAAATAAATTCAAAGCTACAGGAGTATATAACTTACAATGTATTCTTACTGAAAATGGTCAAGTAATACCTTTCGAGATTAATCCTCGTATATCTACAACATTTTGTTTAGGGATAGCTGCTGGTTTTGATCCTTTTGATATATTGTTTGATGACAAGAATAATAGCGAAATTTTTTATCCTAAGTCCACTTTTACATTAAAAAGAAACTGGCATAATAATATTACGGAAGTGAAGTAAATATGAAAGTAAAAATTGGTAATCAATTAGTAGGTGATGATAACCCTACATTTATCATTGCAGAAGTTGGTTCTAACCATAATCAAGACTACGCTTTAGCGTTAGCTCACATTGATGCTGCAGCAAAATCAGGTGTCGATGCGGTTAAGTTTCAAACATTTAGAGCGGATAAACATGTATCAAAATTTGCTGAAATGCCTGAATATTTAACAGACTATGATAATATTCATGATCTTATTAAAACCTTAGAACTTGAGAGAGACTGGCAGAAACCACTTAAAGAATACGCAGAGAGTAAGGGATTACAATTCTTTTCTTCACCTTGTGATTATGAAGCAGTTGACAGTCTAGAGGCGCTTAATGTACCTGCACATAAAATAGCATCATTTGATTTACCAGATTTAGATTTAGTGCGATATATCGCAAAAACAGGTAAACCGGTTTTATTATCTACAGGTATGGCTGATTGGATGGAAATTCAAAGAGCGGTTGATGTTTGCAGAGAAGAAGGGAATGAACAAATTATTTTGTTTCAATGTACTTCCCTTTATCCTGCCCCTACTAAACTGTCGAACCTTAAATCAATGAAAAAAATGAGAGATATGTTTAATGTGGTCGTTGGGTATTCTGATCATACTTTAGGTGATTTAATTCCTATCGCCTCTGTTGCAATGGGATCTGCAATTATTGAAAAGCACTTTACTCTTGATAGAAGCCTGCCCGGGCCAGATCATTCATTTGCGATGGAGCCAGAAGAATTAGCGGTTATGGTCAACAAAATACGAGAAGTTGAAACAGCAATTGGCGATGGTTCTAAAAAAGGCCCACGCGAAGAGGAGTTGGACATGTACGATAAAGTCAGACGCTCTCTTCACGTGACCGTAAATGTTCAAGCTGGTGATATAATCACTGAAGATATGCTTACGACTAAGAGACCTGGATTTGGTATTGAACCTTATAGGAAATCAGAGATTATTGGCGCTAAGGCACGTGTAGATATCGCAAAAGATCATTGGATTGATTGGAGCATGATATAATTTATGACTATAGTTGTAACTGGCGCCCAAGGTTTTTTGGGCGCTTGTATTGTGAACATACTCACACAGGAAAATGTTGATGTAATAGGAATTACAAGACAGCATTGTGACTTGTTGTCAGCTAAAGAAACAAGTGTATTTTTTTCGAGTATTACACCCCATTTAATTATTCATTGTGCTGCTTTTGTTCCTTCATCTTTACATGAGTATCACGATAGTTCTTTATCAAAAAATAATACATTGTTGCTTCGCAACGTAATGGATGCTTCGACATGCCCCATTATGTACATTTCCTCAATGACAGTTTATGGTTCCAGCTTAAAAGTTATTCGTCGTGAATGCGAGCCTTCCAACCCTGAATCAGAATACGGGCGGAGTAAACTTTTAGGTGAAACAACACTTCAAGAGCATCAGCGCGATAGTCTTGCCATTAGAATACCGGGGCTTTTTGGTGGCAGTAGAAAAAATGGATTGATATATAATAATATTAGTCAGTTAAATCAAGGCATAACACCGAGCTTACCTACAGAGCCTTTATTGTGGGCTGCCATGAATGTTGAAGATGCAGCTAACAGCATTGTGAAAATCGCTAAAAAACATTCGTTTAGTGGTTTTGAAGTGATAAATATTGGGTATCAAGATTGCTATTCTTTAAATGCTTTGGTCAATATTTATCGTGAATTATTTAATTATCCTATTCAATACACCATTGAACATCCTGTATTTCAATTTGATTTAACTAAATTAAAAAAAATTGGAGCTATGCCTAATATAGGACTCTTTTCAGCGATTAAAAAATATAAAGGCCAAATATGCTAGAAAACAAAAAGTTACCCTTATTTGAAAATGAATTTACCAAAATAGGCGATGCTATTCTAAGTTGGCGAAATGATGAGACAATACGTGAAGTTTTAGAACCAAAAGAGTTCAAAACGGTTGCAGATAAAAAGGCACATGATTCAATTTGTAACTTGATTAAGGAAACATTTGGCGATGTAACCATTTTATCTGAAGAAGAAGATATAATAGAAATTGAACGCCCTAATAAATATTGGTTGATTGATCCAATAGATGGGACAGCTAGCTGGTATGATGGCTTTGATGGCTTTGTAACACAAGCTGCCTATATTGAAAACGATGTCCCTATCTATGGGATTGTTTATGCTCCTGCAATGAATAAACTATGGACAGCCGTAATAGGTGAAGGTGCATTTTTAAACGGGAAACAACTTCAGCCTTTTCAAGAAAGTAATAGGTTGAACTTGATCGATAATTATCCTGAACCTAAAAGGATAGCGAAAATAATTACCGAACAACTCGTTGTTGATAAATATATTGAATGTGGCTCTCTAGGTCTAAAATCCTGTATGGTTGCAGCAGGTATTGCTGATCTCTTTGTTAAAGATGTCGTGATTAGAGATTGGGATATTGCCCCTGTAATCCGAATTATTGAAGAGTTGAATGGCTTTGTTACCGACTTAACAGGTAAAAAAATAGTGTTAACAGGCTCTTTTGTAAAAGAGAATGGCTTAGTAGTTTCAAGGTCTTTAAAGTTAGTACAAGATATCGTTAATTTAGAAAGAGTATAATATGAAATCAGTTCTAGTTGTTGCTGCTCATTCAGATGATGAAGCTCTGGGTTGTGGTGGTACTATCGCTAAACATATTGCACAAGGTGATCAAGTGACAGTCGCCTTTATGACAAACGGCGTCGCCTCCAGACTAGATACTCCTGAGCATAATACTAATGCTACTAAAAGAGAAAGTGCAGCTCAACTGGCCTTGAAAGCTTTAGGAGTGTCTAACTTTCACCAATTTGATTTCCCTGATAATAAAATGGATACCGTAGCTTTATTGGAAGTAACCCAAGCGATAGAATCGGTCATTTCAGCATGTAAACCAGATACAATTTATACTCACTTTGGGCATGACTTAAACATAGATCATAGGATTACACACAAGGCCGTTATGACTGCTTGTCGTCCACAATCCTGGTCTTCAGTAAAAAAAATATTATCTTTTGAAGTGTTATCGAGTACCGAGTGGAACTCACCATCAATTAATGCTTTTCAACCTCATTATATTGTTGATATATCTAATTACTGGAATAAAAAGCTTGCTGCATTAAAATGTTACGAAGATGAAATGAGAGATTTCCCACACAGTCGCAGTTATCAATGCGTGGAAGCTTTGGCTATATTAAGAGGGGCAACTCATGGTTTTGAAAAAGCAGAAGCCTTTTTTGTTGAGCGTATCTTAGACGTTTAAACCCCATAATTGATAAAATAGCATTTAAGGCAAAGCTTTTTATAACTACTAACAACCAAGAAATAAAGGTGATTTATTATTTTCATATGCATTAGGAGTCTTGTTTAATTAATGGCTATTTTGGTTAAGTCAAAAGGAATACTTGCTCGCAAAAAGCAAATTGAGAGCTGCCTTCCACACTCTTTAGCCTTACTTAAAAAAAGAAAGGTTGTTGCAAGTCATGATAGCTTTGCTGGCTGGGGACTTAAAGCTAGTACCAATAAAATCAAACAACAGGCTAGTGATTTTGGCGTGCCTTATTTACACCTAGAAGATGGTTTTATTGGTTATATTGGCCACCCTGCAAAGCAAGGTCATGCTGTTTCATTGATTTCAGACTCGCAAGGTATTTATTATGATGCCCGCCAGCCCTGCAATTTAGAATCACTAATAAAAGAACCATTAAGTGAAGCACAGTTAGCCCGTACAAATGCCTTAATAAAGCTAATCACTAACAAAGGCATCACTAAATATAATGTTTATGATGCAGCTGAGTTGCCTGAATTGTTAAAGGTAAAATTGTCGAACCTTAAGCAACAAAAAATATTAATTGTTGACCAAGTTTCAGGGGATTTATCTATCACCGGTGCGATGGCTGATGAAAGTAGTTTTGTTGCCATGATCGCGCAAGCGAAAGCAAATCACCCTAATGCTACCTTGTTAATTCGTACGCACCCAGATACTCGCCTTGGTAAGAAGAAAGGTGTATTAGCTAAACTTATTGCTAATGGGGAATTAACCAATGTTGAAGTTATTAATGAACATTGTCATCCTCATGCATTAATCAACGCTGTTAATGCGGTATATACGGTGTCGTCGCAAATGGGGTTTGAAGCATTATTACTTAATAAGCCAGTTTATTGTTTTGGGTTGCCATTTTATGCGGGTTGGGGATTAACGCACGACCAACTTCATTGCGACCGACGTGAAAAAATCTCGCTGCAGCAGCTTACCTATGCTGCTTTGGTTAAGTACTGCCATTATTACAACCCCGTATTGCAAGTAAAATGTGAACTTGAAGAGGTTATTAACCTTATTAGTTTGCAACAAAAAGGCAAGCCACAATACCGTCGCCTTTATTTAATTGGCTTTTCGCTATGGAAGCGCGCCTTTATGAAACATTTTTGTCGACATTTAGCCGATGAACTTGTCTTTACCAAGCAACCACCCGTAACAATTACTGATAATGACATGCTGCTGGTTTGGGGCGCTAAATACCCTGAATTAACTCACTGTTTTCGTGTGGAAGATGGTTTTATTCGCTCAAATGGTTTGGGCGCTAATTTGTGCCGCCCTTCTTCATTGTCTATTGATCAAGCAGGCATCTATTTTGATAATCGCACGCCAAGTGACCTTGAACACGCCTTAAATGAAAATGTATTAACGGTAAATGAGTTAAAACGAGGCCAAGCATTAATTGAGAAGATTAACGACACTGGTGTTAGTAAATATAATGTCGGCGAGCACGACGCGATTACGATTAATAATGAGCATAAAAAGATATTACTGGTTATTGGCCAAGTTGATGGTGATGCGTCGATTGTGACCGGTAGTTTGAATATAAAAAGTAATGAAGCGTTACTTTATGCAGTAAAAGAAAAGCACCCAGATTGTTATATTATTTATAAACCTCATCCTGATGTAGTGTCGGGTAATCGTGAAGGAAATGTATCGTTAGAATGCCTATCACAGTGCGTTGATGAACAAATTACCCACCAGTCTTTAACGAGTTTGTATGCACATATTGATGAATTACATACCATGACGTCGTTAAGCGGCTTTGAAGCGTTATTAAATAATGTTGTTGTTCATACGTGGGGACAGCCTTTTTACGCTGGCTGGGGGCTCACTACAGATTATTATCCGCCTAAAAGACGATTTAAAACCATCACCTTACCCGAGCTAGTATTTACTACCTTGGTGCAATATCCGCTTTATATTGATTGGGACACGGGTTTATGGGTAACACCCGAATTGTTAATTGATAAAATTGCTGATGGTAAAAATCAAGACATTAAAAAACAGTCGTTTTGGAATAGAAAATTATTAAAGCTGCAGTATATTTTTGAAATATTTCGTTCAGCGCATTAATACTTGATTTGTAAATTATTAATAATTTACAAATCAAAATACTCCTAATTTTTTTAAGGTTGTAAAAACGATTTATAATTTAAATTAATGTGCCCAAATCTCGCTAAAATATGTTTTTAGTAACTCAGCCACTATCACTACTCTTTCAACGTGTTGGTAGCGTTTATGGATAACGATATGTAACTCACCGGCTGCCAATTCACTTAGGTCAATATTTAACACTGTAAGCCCTTTAACTAATGGGCTTTCTGCAAAGCCATTCGGTAAAGCTAGTGCCCCTAGTCCTGCACAACAAGCTGCGATTTGCACGTTATAATCATTCGCGCTAAAGGCGGGTTTGAAGTTCTGTATTTCTCTCTTTAAAATTTGATTCGTCAATAAATGATCATGATCTTCAGACCAACAGATCCATTTTAACTCTTGCAAGGTCACCTCATCACTTAACGTGTTAGCGACATCTTCCGCGACATACACGTTTATGCCACAATAAAAAGACGCCAAACAAATTAAATCGTTATCTTTTGGTTTTTCTGTACGAAGTGATATATCAGCCTCACCGCGCGTTAAATTAAAGGTGTTGGTACCACTTAACACTTCAAGCTGAATACCGGGATAGCTTTCTTTTAGTTTTTGTCCCACTTGTGGGAGAAAAGCAAAACAAACGCCAGGAGGCGCAGTGATCCGAACTCTACCTTCCACTTTATTGGGTGCTTGCGCTAACGTCATGGTTTCAACCGACCAAATAGCCATTTGTTTTGCAGCGGGTAACAGTTTTTGACCTAATGCAGTCAGTTGACAGCCCTGACTAAAGCGAGAAAATAAAGGCTGACCAAGCTCTTGCTCTAGCTCTAGCTCTGCAATACGCCGGCTTAAAGTTGGTTGACCAAGCTTTAAATTTCGTGCGGCTGCACTAAAACTACCAGTTTCTGCTACGGCTAAAA
This sequence comes from Colwellia sp. 5_MG-2023, assembly GCF_030547795.1. NCBI lineage: Bacteria > Pseudomonadati > Pseudomonadota > Gammaproteobacteria > Alteromonadales > Colwelliaceae > Colwellia > Colwellia sp. 5_MG-2023. The sequence continues at coordinate 67,722 of NZ_JAUOPW010000011.1, forward strand.
AGAGTCTAATATCTTGCCAATTCAATTCATCGCTATTCATTTTTGGATATACCAATGGTTATTTAGTAGATTTACATCTTTTATGGAATAGCTAAACTATGCCACATCTTCTTTTACTACTAAAGGAGAATACTTACATCACCCAATAACGAGGTAAATAACATGCATAAAAGTAAGCGAACTATAAAGATGGTAATTGGCGTTCTTAGCTTATTATTCGTATTTTTCATTATATGGATTAACCAAGCAACGCCAACTAGTCACCCCGTTATTACCTCAGTATTAGGGCAAAAAAGTAATTACCAGTCTCTCATTAATAGCCTGAGCACAGGTAAAAAAATATTGGTGAAAAAAGTTAACTCTGCCAATTGGAAAGTGCCTCTTAGTGGCTTACTTAACCTTAATGCAGAAGCAGCACAACATGCAGGGTTGGAAGACCATGATGAAAACATTCAAATTTATACTTTCCATTTAACACATCCTATACATGGCGATTTTTTGATTGATACCGGTATTAGCAGTCAGTTTTATAATGATCCGCAGTCGTTAGGAATTCCTAGTTGGTTGGGATCGTTATATGGATTAGAAAAAATGACAGCACTTACTACAACGGAAGATTATATCAACGCACAAAACTTGGCTTTAAAAGGTGTGTTTTTAACTCATTTACACCTTGATCATATCAGTGGTATGTCAGCAATAAATAAACAGGTGCCTTTGTATGTAGGGCAAGGTGAAACGCAAGAAAGGTATTTCTTATATGCGGCAACGCAAGGTATAACCGATATAATGCTTGAAGGTAGACCCGCATTACAAGAGTGGGCTGCAGACTATATTGATGTATTTGGTGACGGTAGTGTATTTGCCATTCATTCACCAGGCCACACCGCGGGTTCTACCGCCTATTTAGTCAATAGCATTGAAGGCCCGGTGCTTTTTACTGGTGATGCAAGTCATACGTCGTGGGGCTGGAATCATAGTGTTGAACCGGGCAGTTTTTCAACTGATCAAATTCGTAGTAGAGCAAGTTTAAATAAACTCATTAAGTTAGTTAAGAGTTATCCTGAAATTAGCGTACAGCCTGGACATCAGAGTTTGTAAATGATGTGCATTATTACGAATAAGAGATGCTATTACATAGGTTTTTGAGTGAGTGTCTTACTTATCTTTCCCAAGTACCTTTCCTAAGTATCTTTCCCAATAATCTTATCTCGTCAGACAATACTATGGGTGATAGTTTCAGGGCTAATTCACCGTGGCCAGCGAATATTATAAACACTATATGTACTTCATAAATGAACCAAGATAGATGCCTGATCTTTCTTGGTCATTTTACTCACCACAAGGTTAAATGAATTATCGATCATGCGCTCAATTTCTCCTTGCGGTATTGAGCCATCAAGAATAATGGTATTCCAAAGTCTTTTATTCATATGATAACCGGGGATTACTGCAGGAAATATATCACGTAACATAATAGCTTCATCAGGATCACATTTTAAATTAATGCAAAAACTCCCCTTCATTTTATCATTCGTGTTTTTTTCATTACCCTTGCCTAAAGAAAGTGTGGCAAACATTTTATCTTTCACACGAAATACTTTTATATCATCACCAAAAGGGTAATACACAGAGGTGTCAGGCTTTGAAAGCAAGTAACCTTCTACCTGTTGAGCAATTAAGTTATCTGTCATCATCGTTCCCTGCTATCAAAACTGCCTGTTATCAAAGCTGTCGATATTAACCCATTAAAGTAGCTGAAAAAGCACCATAAAAAAAGCCCTGACATCTCAGGGCTTCTATTGGTTTTTTTAAATACTAGCTAACCTGAACTACATTACTATTAAAAAGCTATTAAAAACTATAGGTCGCTTCAGCCCATGCACTAACACCTTCTTGTGGTAGTCTCGACATTACAGCAATATCGGTGCCTTTTACGCGATTATAACCACCTAAATGCTTTTGATAGCTTTTATCTAACAAGTTATCGACACCAAAACGTAAAGTAAGGTCGTTATTGACATAATATTGAGCATCAACATTAAGTACGCCATAACCTGCCGTTTCTTGCTCATCGTTAGTTGACGAGACTTTCGTTTGTTTTGCTGCCATCACTAAGCTTGTTTTTACCATCCAGTTTTGCCCTGTGTAGCTTAATTGAACTTGACCATTAAGCGGTGCAATACGATATAGGTTGTCATTAATGTCACGACGTTCACCTTGTACATAGTTAATAATGGTGAATAGCTGTACTTCGTTGGTAATGTTGTAATAACCGTTCAGATCAAAGCCGTAAAGCTTTGCATCAACATTAGAGAATTTCAGAGGATTCGTGTCGCCAGCCATCATAGTCGCCATTTGTTTAGCGGCCATATCATCCATGCCTATTGAGGTACCCTGAATATAGTCATCAATTGATTGATAGAAAATATGAGGCGCGATCATCAACGTATCATCTTGATAATTTAAACCTAAATCGAGTTGATACGCCGTTTCTGACTTCAAGTTAATGTCGCCAATATAAGTATGGCCATCAGCTAAGCCGCCGGTTGATTCCATTGGCGTCCATAGGTACAGCTCTTGGTATGATGGCGCACGATTTTTTACACCAATGCCTGCAGAAATCGATAAATTATTAGAAAGGATTGTTTGTGTATTTAACGCAATATCAAGGTTGTTGTCGGATACTTGACGATTAGTCTCATTAAAACCATTTTGTAGCTCGCTTGCTAAGCTTGCCATACTTGGCATTTCCATATCAGAATCCATGCCATCGCTCATATCCATATCGTCACTCATGTCCATATTTGAGCCCATGTCCATCATTGCCATTGAAGTACTTACGTTTCCGGCGTTAGACTCAGCTCGTTTTAACCTAGCACCCAACTGCACTGTGGTTTGGTTAAACTGCTTTTGCCATTCTACGAATAAGCCATAACGATTGTCTTCAACGTTATTAAAATTAATAATTTCAAACATCATATTATTTGGATTAGTGATCACTGAATCATGGGTTGCTAAATAGCCATCTATACCAAAAGATAGCTCACCAAAATCAAATTCTTTCGCTAATGCAAAGCTGAAGTCTGACGTTTCTGCTGTCGCGTTATTACGGCGATAGGCGGAAGGATCATCGTTTGTACGCATTAAAAAGTTTGTCATGCCATGATCAGCATCGGTATAGCCTAGCTGCCATTCACCTTGCCATTCATGTAAACTAAAAACACCATCTAACGTCACTCGGTGACTTTCAATATATTCAATGTCCATCGGTAACGCTGGCGTACCTGAGTCATTAGTGTCGGTGTAATGGTAGCTTAGCCCGACTTCGTTAGCGTTTTTGCTATAACGAATGTCACCACCGACTTGTACTTTGTCAAAATCGGTAGGTTGAATAACAACGTCGTTGCTGCTTTCCATACTATCGCCTACTTGGCTATTACCGTAGAGTAAAACGGCAATATTATCTTTAGCAATATTGGTCACCGCTGATAAAGTTTTAGCGCTGTTGTTATTACGGTAGCCAACTTGAATATCGCCATTTACGTTTGTGATTGTGTTATTCATTGTTTCAGCTTTACGCATTTTCACTTCAATCGCACCACCAAGGGTATTAATGCCTGCTGATACCGGTGCAATGCCACGATATACGGTCATTGAATCAACAATTAATGGTGTTGAATAACTCAGTGGCGTATCCATCGCATTAGGCCCGGCACCAATAACAGGATGTCCATCAAGTGACGTGGCTAACCTGTCACCATACAAGCCCCGATATTGTGCAATACCGGTAATTGGGCCATTGCTATTAATGTTTGCACCTGGAACTGAAATGAGCCAGTCAGCTAGATCAGGAACACTGGTTTTTCCTTGTGCATATCCCATACTACTTTCTAAACTGTGATGGCGTTGGTTAGTAATAGTGATGACTTCTAAATTGTCACTAATACCCTTTGCTTCATCAGCTAAAGCTGTATTTGACATGATAAGAGGCGAAGAAGTTATTGCTGATAGTAAAACAAGTTTTACGGCAAGAGATAAACGCGTAATAGAAGTGCGCATAAAATTTCACTCAATGTTAAAAGGTTGGTTAAATTGGTTTTTAACTTTTATTCAATGGTGTGTATTCTTACGGGATAGTTAAGAGAGAACAAAGAGAAATAGCCAATGTGCGACAAAATGTCACAGGCAATAACCTGTTTACTTGTACTAGATCAATAAAGCGACCTTTTCGTGATAGTTTCAAGCGATATATTTACTTATACCAATCTCACTAACTATGTAATCATTTCTACTTGTTAAAATTACCAACTACATCGTTACTTAATTAATGAATCTGGTATTAGGTACTAGGGTGTTTTGTCAAAAAAAACAAGTAGAATAATAATATAGAAAATACTAAGTGACTAATGCGCTGACAATGGCACAATGGTACGACAATTTTTTAACAGGAATCTGAATGAAAGTTTTTTTTAGCTTAGCGCTTTTTTTACTCGGTACAGTACTAAGCAAGACTAGTTTTGCCGAAGAGCAAGCAGAACAATTATTTAACCAACTTAAACCTTCGCTTTTTCAAATAAAATTAATAGACAAAGCCAGTGGTGAGAAATCGTCTATTGGCTCTGGTTTTCAAATAAGTAACGACGGTATTATTGCTACTAACTATCATGTTATTTCCAGCTATGCTTTGCATCCTCAAAAATACCGAATAGAGTACCTTGATGGTCAGGGAAATACCGGTGACTTAATATTAAAAAGCGTAGATGTGATCAATGATCTAGCGTTAGTTAGACGTGATGTTGTGCAAGAAACGCCTTATTTTCAATTATCGAAAGCATCGCCACATAAAGGCGAGCAACTATTCTCGTTAGGCAACCCTCATGACTTAGGTATGATTGTTGTGCCCGGTACTTATAATGGCCTGAAAAGAGAGTCGTTTAATGATCGCATTCATTTTACGGGTTCAATTAATTCAGGGATGAGCGGTGGCCCTGTGGTAAATAAGGAAGCGGAAGTTGTTGGTATTAATGTCGCAACGTCGGGTAACTCTATCGGTTTTCTTGTACCTCATGACAAGTTAGTCGCATTATATGATAGCTTTTTAAAGGCACCACCTAATAGCATTGAACAGCAGATGACTGCACAATTAATGGCGAGTCAAAATAAATTAATAGAAACTATTTTAAACAGTACATGGCAAGAAAAACAGCTTGGTGAAGCCGCGATTATTCCTATTATTGACGTACCTTTTATTCGTTGCTGGGGCAATTCAAATGCAGATAAAGCAGATGCGTTGATTTTAACCGCTGTCGCTAATTGTTCTTTGGATGAAAATACTTATATTTCATCTAACTTCTTTACCGGCACCATGGAAATTGAATTTAGAACGATGCAAGCGAAAGATATTAGCACTAATAAGTTTTATCACTTATATCAGCAACAAATTGCTCATGCCAATGCAGGCAATAGAGCTGATAAAGAAAATGTAACTGAATTCCAATGTCACGATGATTTAGTAATGCCTGATAATCAAGCGATTAACAATAAAACAGTCTTTTGTACTCGTGCTTATAAAAAATTCCCTGATTTATACGATGTGCTTTATTTAGCTGCTTCGGTAGATAAAGATCAGCAAGCTATTGTTAGCCACTTTACCATAGCAGGGGTTAGTCAGCCGAATGCGTTAGCCTTTACTCGTCAATTTATGGAGGCGGTATTATGGAAGTAACCACAACAGATATGCCTGAATCACTAATAGACAATGATGAAATAGCAGAAAATCAATCGCTGATAGAGAAAATAGCAGCAAGTGAAATCATCATTGAAGAAATTAGTCGCAATCATAAATTACTACACAGACATAGGTTATCAAAACCGCAAATACATATTGGCCGTGATTATCATAACGACATTATTTTAGATGATCCGCATATTTGCCCTAGCCATATCAGTATTGATGAAATAGATGGTCAATGGAAAATTACCGATAATCAAACATTGAATGGCTCTTATATTGAAAATAAAGCGCAAAAAAAGCGCCCAGCAAATGAGCACATAATCAATGACGGCGATATTATTACCTTAGGGAAAAGTCAGTTAAGAATATTATTTAATCATCACCCTGTTGAACCAACCTTGCCTTTTAGCCCTTTTGAAAGCTTTATTAATTTAATGCGCCACCCTGTTGTGCTGCTATCAAGTTTGATTTTATTTACCTTGATTGCTGGTAACGTGTTTTATCTTAATACCTCAAAAGAAGTTAATTTTAGCCAGCTGTTAGTGCCAACCATTGGCATGACTCTCGGTTTTGCTTTATGGCCTGCTGGAGTCGCTTTAGTTTCTTACTTAAGTAAAAATGAAACGCGAATAATGGCGCAAATAGGGATAAGTTTCGCTTTTTTCAATCTTATGTGGTTTAGCGATTTCTTAGAAGGGGTTGTTAAATTTAACAGTACCAGTGATTCACTAGCCGCTTTACTGATTGTTCTTATTTCTATTGCCTTAGCGTTTAGTTTATTTTGGCTTAATAGCTATATTGGCTTCCATATGTCAGCAAGACGACGCCTAGTTGTTGCGGCAAGCATGACCTTATTATTGTTTGGTGGTAGTTATTTAGTGCAATACAGCAATAAGCCTGATTTTGATCCAAGACCGCAATATAATGCAACGATTATGATGCCAAGCTTTCTCATTTCATCAAGCGCTAGTGTCGATGATTTTATTGAAGATAGCAGTAAGCTATTTGATAAAACGAAGCAGGAAGCAGTTAAAGAGTAGTGCTGTTAAGATTTTTCAGTTAACTCTACAAAGTACAAGCCTAAAATTATAAGCCTACAATTACAGGCTTAAGCAGTACAAGCTTTAGAATAGACTAGCCACTTTTGATATGACTAAAAGTGGCTAGCGTTAACAATTAACGCCATATTATATCCCCCATTATGGGCGAGGAATAAAACCTACCGCATCATACACTGACGTTAATATTTTATCAGCGCGAAGCGATGCTTTTTCAGCGCCACTTTTCATTACTTGATCTAGAAAAGCTTGGTCTGCACGATATTGATGAAATTTAGTTTGAATTGGCTCTAACATAGCAACAACAGCATCAGCCACATCACCTTTTAAATGGCCATACATTTTATCTTCATAGTCAGGTACTAAGCTATCAATCGACTTACCTGTAGCACATGAAAGTAAAGATAATAAGTTTGAAACACCTGGTTTCTCTTCTAAATTGTAGTAAATATTGGCTTGCTCGTCAGAGTCTGTTACCGCACGTTTAATTTTCTTAGCAATTTTTTTCGGGTCTTCTAATAAACCAATAAAGTTGCCTGGGTTGTCATCAGACTTAGACATTTTCTTCGTTGGTTCAAGCAAACTCATCACGCGTGCACCATGTTGAGGAATGAACGGATCGGGTACAGTGAATATATCACCATAAATATTGTTAAAACGTGTCGCAATATCACGCGCTAACTCTAAATGTTGTTTTTGATCATCACCAACAGGTACGCTATCAGCGCCATATAATAAAATGTCTGCTGCCATTAATACCGGATAAGTAAATAAACCTGAGTTCATATTTGCTTCAGATTTTTGTGACTTATCTTTGTATTGCGTCATACGGTTTAATTCACCCATTTGGGTATAACAATTTAACACCCAGCTTAATTGCGCATGTGCAGGTACATGTGACTGGATAAAAATAGTGCTTTGCTCTGGGTCTACTCCACAAGCTAAGTACAACGCTAGGCCGTCTAAGGTCGCTTTACGTAAGTCTTCCGCCTTAGGTCGAACAGTAATTGCGTGTTGGTTGACCAACATATAATAACATTCGTTGCTAGATTGCATATCGACCCATTGTTTTAATGCGCCTAAATAATTACCAATAGTTAATTCGCCAGATGGCTGACAGCCACTTAGTACAATAGGTTTACTCATGATGTTCCTTAAATAAAGCCAGAGTTGCGCCCCTAGCCATTTTGTTATGTATGATTTTTTGTTTTCGATCTACACTTTTGCTAGTTCAGCACGCATAGCATCAATAGCTACTTTGTAATCGGGTTGTGAGAATATGGCACTACCCGCAACAAACATATCTGCACCAGCTTTAGCAATATCAGCGATATTATCAGCTTTCACGCCACCGTCGACTTGTAAACGAATATCTCTACCGCTTGCGTTAATTTTTTCTTTCACTAAACGTAATTTGTCTAATGTTGTTGGGATAAAAGATTGTCCACCAAACCCTGGATTAACTGACATCAATAAAATTACATCAAGTTTATCCATAACAAAATCTAAACATTGTAAAGGCGTTGCCGGATTCAACACTAAACCCGCTTTACAACCGTTATCTTTTATCAGCTGTAAGGTACGATCAATATGATCACTTCCTTCAGGGTGGAAAGTAATGATATCAGCACCCGCTTTGGCAAACTGAGGAACTAATGCATCAACTGGCTTTACCATTAAATGTACATCAATTGGCGCGGTGATACCGTAATCACGCAATGACTGACAAATCATTGGCCCGAACGTTAAATTAGGCACAAAGTGATTATCCATAACATCAAAGTGCACTACATCAGCACCCGCAGATAAAACTTTAGCAACATCATCACCCAAGCGAGCAAAATCAGCAGATAAAATAGAAGGTGCAATTAGAAAAGAAGACATAATATATGCTCAATCAGAAAAATTATCAGTATTATACCCAAGCCACTTAAAAATACGAGTCTCAACCATAACGTGAGCCAAATGAAATGATGCACATCATTAGTACAAACGAACTTATAGTGCACCATTATAATGCAATTATTGAAAGTTAATATCGAGAGTAAAATAAAAGACTAAAATGTAACCAACGGATAAATAAGAATTTTAATAATAAAAACGTACTATTTTCCATACGGGCATCATCTTTGCAAAATCATTAGCAGTTTAAACTTAATAATAATATAAAATATAAAGGGATAAATATGAAAAAATCAATTTTAAATATCGCACTCACAACAATTTTAGCTACATCAGCTATGATTTCTACTTCAGCTTCAGCGGTTGAAGGCTTAAGCGCTAATGTTGCTGCAACCTCGAATTATTTATGGCGTGGTTTAGAGCAAACAAATGGTGACTCAGCTATTTCAGGTGGTATTGATTATGCTGCTGATTCAGGTTTCTATGTTGGTACATGGGCTTCAAATGCTAGCTGGGCTGAAGGCATGACTTATGAACTAGATTTCTACGCTGGTTTTGGCGGCGCAATTTCTGAAGATGTTTCATACGATGTTGGCTTTATCTATTACGCTTACCCTGATGAAACTTCTGGTGATGCTGATTTTTCTGAAGTATACGGTAGCATTTCATTTCAAGCATTAACCCTTGGTGTATCTGTATTAACGTCTGGTGAAGGTGCTGATGCTGGCGATACTATTTATGCTAGTGCCGATTATGCAATTGCACTACAAAATGACGCTGAAGTTAATTTACACATTGGTTCATATAGCGGTGATTGGTTAGCTGAAGATTCAATTGACTATGGTGTAAGTATCTCAAAGTCAGGTTTCACTTTTGGTGCATCTGCAACTGATTTAGACGGTGCTGCAGGCGATGTAAAAGTATACGTTGCTTACGCGATTGATATTGATTTATAAGCCTAAAGCTTAAAAAACATTAATAAAAACAAAAAACACTAAGAAACAAGAAAGCGCTAATTGCCGATATAAGCAATTAGCGCTTTTTAGTTATAGCATTGTTAGTTATCAAGCTGAGCATTGTCGCATTTACGGAATTTGCTAGATTTTGTTGATTTATTGCACTATAGTTTTCATTACTCATTCATTTAACTTCGAGTAATCGATGTCAGATAAAACATCATCAATGAAAAACACCTTTAAAAGTGTAGCGGCTGCGTTCTTTGGGGTGCAAAGTAATAAAAATAGAGAAAATGATTTTTCTCAGGGAAAAATAAGCCATTTTATTATTGTCGGTATTATTAGTGTTGCTATTTTCATTACCGCTTTACTGATAATTGTAAATTTGGTTATGCCTGCTAACTAACTTTTCTGACCTAATACCACTATAATTAATCTTGTATCTTGATGTGATGCTTAGCTTTGTTAGCAATAGATCACCACACTCAGTTATTTATATAACGCTAAAATCTCTTGTACTTTAACTCTACTTTTACCCTTTTGACTTATTGAACGCTGTACTTGAAACAACTTCTTTTTGGTTGCTCCTTTATAAAGTTCACGAGTAAAGTCAACATAATGATTTGATATCAATGTAGGGATATTTCTTTTCTTGGCTATTTCAGCATAGTCTACTAATCGCTTTTGATCTTCATCGGTAAACGAATTACCAGCATAGGCAGTAAAGTTCGACGTTGGGTTAATTGGTGAATAAGGTGGATCACAATACACCACGTCGCTCACATTTAACTGAGTGAATGCCGTTTCAAAGTCGCCTTGAATAAATGTTGCTCTTTGGGCTTTTTCAGAAAAGTACTCTAGCTCGGCATTTGGAAAATATGGATGCTTATACCTACCAAAAGGAACATTATAGCCACCGCTTTTATTATAACGACATAGTCCGTTATACCCGTGTCTATTTAGGTATAAGAACAAGAGTGAACGTTCGTATGGATCAGTCGATTGATTAAACTGGGTTCGTAATTGGTAATATTTTTCTGAATCATTATTACCGCCTGTAAAGAAGCGCTGTGCATCAGCGATAAATGCTGTCGGCTGATTTTTAATGATATTAAACAGGTTGATCAGATCTTTATTCATATCTATTAAAAGATATTCATCAAAATCTAAATTAAGGAATACAGAACCACCGCCCACGAAAGGTTCAACTAGTCTTGTTTTACCTCTTTTAGGTAATAAGCTAGCAATTTCATGTACAACTTTTTTTTTCCCACCAGCCCATTTTAAGGCAGATCGCATTCCAGCTAGTGATTGAGCTTTAGTCACAAAAGAGACCTATAAGTTAATAGTAGCTAGAGCTAACATAGATATTTACCGAGAAGTAGATTGTATATCAGTTTTCAAAGTTTTTTTAAAATAGAACTATCGAGGCTACTTTAAAAATGCACAATGTTTGTTGCTCATGCTCGCCTGAATCATATTATTTTGAATAGGCAACCAATAAAAATGAAAGGTAATTGTATCTTGATTTACCCTTTAGCGATATTCATTTTTATTTATAATATTGTGATTAAAGTAAAGCCTAACGATTATTAATTTCTGCTTTAACAAGTGCGAGATCTTTAATCCATACCCCTCTATCAATAATTTCTTTAGGTAAAGCACTGATAGCCTCATTAGCTTGGGCTTTATTTTCGAATATCTTTGTTGTTAATACAATAAACGTTTGATCATTTAATTTTTTCTGATAACTAAAGTATTGCAAATTAGCATTGGCTTTCATAAACCTTTTTAACAAGGTTAAGTCGGTGAATCCTACAATTTGGACAACATAACCTTTAGGCGCATTTAAATAGTAATTCGGCGTTAATGCCAAAGGCAGAGTAACTTCTGTAGGCTTACTTACAGCTTCTTTTGTTGCTAATTCGGGTTTTGCTTTAGCCGCAGCCTTTGGTGCGGTAACCGGTACCAATTTTTCTGTGGTTACGGCTGGCTCTTTAACTTCAGCTAAGTCTAACGCTTGTAAAATGTCCTCTGTTTGAGCTGAACGATTCTCAGTGCTAGCAACCGTTTGTTGCTCGCCCATTAAAGCTGCCTGGATATCTACTGTGGTCGCAAATTCATCGGCTTCAGGTAGCGCAATAGCGTTATTACCTTGTGCTAATGGCTGTTCATTTGACTGCTGCGCGTTTGCAATTATAACGCTGTCGTTAATATTCGATTCTGGTAATTGAGATAAACTAAAGTTGTTGTAATTAATAAGTACAAACCAAGATAGGCCAATAAGTCCAAAAATTACTAATGCGGCCGTTGCTACCTTCAACCACAGTTTATTGCTAAACATTACCTTGTCACTAGTAAACTTGGCGTGATCTAGCGGGAATAATTGTCCTGATTTTGCATCAATGATCGCCAATTTATTTTTAAAAATACTTTTATTCTTTGCAACATTTTGTGCCGCTTGCTCATTACCAAATAATGCAACGTTGATTTTACTTTGGGTTTTATTTGCTACGTCAACTAACTGACAAAGTTCGTATTTCATTTGTAATGATAAAGCGTGTGCATGCTCAACAACAATGGTGATACTTTCTTTGCTTTTTTTACTTAGGGTTAAAAGGCTAACGGCGAGTGATTTTTCTGGATCAAATAAGGTATTAGCAAAAAGCTGTTCAATAAAACGACAGCGCATTTGAATATCATTTAATTTTGATGAAGCAGAAACAAAAGCGACATTGGTTTCTTGTGCTGAATTGTTTGCTTTTGATGGTTTATCTTTGGCAAGGCTAATTAAAAATTGACGCGCAGCTTGCGTGTAAACACCGCTATCGTTATCAACAATCAAAACAGCTTGTTTCGAAAAACGTTGAATATATTCAATACGTGCACTAACACTTATTGATGTGACTGCTGGCTCAGTATTTAATGGCATGGAGGCTATACTAGCTTCATCTATGTTAGTGTGTGCTGCTGCCGACATATTCAACCCTTGCTACAATTACTATGCCTAAAACTATACGGCTTTAGGCATAACTAAAATTATAGAATTTGTTGAAGTGTCTCTTGCGTTATGTCATCACGAATTTCTGACTTTCCTATCGCAGTAGGAACAATAAAACGTAATTTACCGCCAATATTTTTTTTATCTCGGCGCATATGACGAGTAAAGTCATCACAGCCCATTGTTTCTGGCGCTTGTAACGGTAAATCAAACGCTTCAATAAGCGATTCGATTCGACAAAGTTCTGACACTTCAAGCAAATTCATTGCTACTGCTAACTTACCAGCAAGTACCATGCCAGTAGCAACTGCTTCACCGTGAAGCCAGTTACCATAACCTTGCTCTGCTTCTATAGCATGACCAAAAGTATGACCTAAGTTGAGTAAAGCACGAACACCTGCTTCCGTTTCATCATTAGCGACAATGTCTGCTTTACACTGACAACATCTTTCGATCATTTCAGCTAACAATGTTTTATCACCAGCCTTTATTGACGAAATATTGTTTTCTAGCCAAACAAAGAAATCATAATCACCTAATATACCGTATTTAATCACTTCTGCCATGCCAGCATTAAACTCGCGCACAGGTAAGGTAACTAAACTGTCGATATCAATAATAACGGCTTTAGGTTGATAAAAAGCGCCAATCATATTTTTACCCAACGGGTGATTAACCGCGGTTTTGCCACCAACAGATGAATCTACTTGAGATAATACCGTTGTTGGTACTTGGATAAAATCGACACCACGTTGATAAGATGCTGCTGCAAACCCGGTAATATCACCGATAACACCTCCACCTAAAGCGATCAAGGTAGTATCACGACCATGTTCATTTTTTAATAGGTGAGACATGATACGTTCGAAATTTGCTAAACTTTTTTCAGCTTCACCATCAGGTAAAATAATTTCGTCAACATCAAAGTTAGTCAGTTTACTTTTGATTTTTTCAAGATATAAAGGGGCAACAATCGTATTGGTAACAATACAAACTCGTTTTCCTCTAATATGATCTGAAAATAACTTTTCATTTTCAAATAAACCAGAGTCAATATAGATAGGATAGCTTCGAGCACCTAGATCAAGATTAAGAGTGGGCATATTAGAGTTACCTGGTGTTTGGCTGGGATAAAGCCACTTATGTATTAGTGGCTTTGAAACAAAAAAGTAGTATTAACTAAAAGTCTAAACGCTCAATAATTTTATGAGCAACAACTTTAGCACTTTGATCATCGGTTTTAATGACAACATCAGCTATTTCTTCATATAACGGATTACGCTCAATAGCCAAGTTTTCTAGCACTGTACGTGGCTCTTCCGATGTTTGTAATAAAGGACGACGACGATCTCTTTGTGTTCGAGCAACTTGTTTATCAATAGTAGTCTCTAGATATACAACAATACCACGAGCCGAAAGACGGTTTCGTACTTGCATACTGATAACTGAACCACCACCTGTCGCTAAAACAATACCTTGTTTTTCGCTTAAGTCCTCAATAACACCTTCTTCTCTTTTGCGAAACCCTTCTTCGCCTTCGAGATCAAAGACCCAAGCAATATCTGCCCCGGTACGACGTTCAATCTCTTGATCAGAGTCGAAAAATTCAAGATGTAGCCTGTCTGCAAGCTCTCTTCCTATAGTGCTTTTACCTGCACCCATAGGGCCAATAAGGAAAATGTTACGTTTTTCTGCCATTAGATTTACTTAATACTCGTTTGTTACAGGTATACCAAAAGGACAATATAGCAACAGCTATATACCTTTCGATGTCATAGAGGTCTCCCTCGGAAATTTCAAGGGCGTAATTATCGCAATTGTTCGGGTAGGATTGCAAGTAACATTATTAGTAAGTCAGACAAAAAGTCTAACTTACTAATATTAATATACCTAAAAGTGTTCTGTCACAATGCGTGGCGTCACAAAAATGAGTAATTCTTTTTTCTCATTAAATTGACTAGTATTTCGAAATAACCAGCCAAAATAAGGAATATCACCTAATACAGGTACCTTAGAGACTGAACTTATAATCGATTGTTGGTATATTCCGCCTAATACAATAGTTTCACCGTTATTAACTAATACTTGCGTACCAATACGCTGTGTATCAATTGCAGGTGCGGTACCACTTTGTACCGTAGAGATTGTGTCTTGCGTAACAACTAAATCTAGAATAATTTTATTGTCTGGTGTGATATGTGGCGTAACGGTTAAACTTAACACCGCTTTTTTAAATTGTGTTGATGTAGCACCACTTGAGGCCGCTTCTTGGTAAGGTATTTCAACACCTTGTTCAATATACGCTTCTTTTTGATTAGCCGTTGTTATACGTGGACTAGCAATAATTTCACCTTTGCTTTCTTGCTCCATAGCACTAAGCTCAAGATCGAGTATTGTGCCGTCAGCTAAACGCGCTACTTGAAACGCTAAAGCACCTGCTGGGCTCGCTACAGGTAGGTTTACATTTAACCTATCGGTTAAATTAGGTACATTGCCAACCCCTGTATTAGTGGCGATATTATTAGAGACTGATGTGCCTTCTAATGAGCCTGATGTACCAAACTCACCATCGGTATTCGTTACACCCCAACGTATGCCTAGCTCTTCATTGATATTATCTTTAACGGTAACCATACGTGCTTCGATGATAACTTGACGTACTGGTATATCTAAAATGTTTACCATACGTTTAATATCTTCAATGCTTTTGGTGGTATCTCGAATAAGTAAGGTATTCGTTCGTTCATCAACTGACACACTACCTCGTTCTGATAATATGCTGGTATCTTCATTTTTAATTAGCTCTGCAAACTCTACTGCTTTTGCATAATTAATTTGTACATACTCAGAATACAGTGGTGCCAACTCTTCTACTTGTTGCTGCGCGAGTAGGTTTTTAGCTTCTCGTTCTGCTAATTCATCATTAGGCGCTACCATTAAGATATTACCTTGCATACGTTTGTCTAAGCCTTTCACTTTTAAGATGATATCTAAAGCTTGATCCCAAGGTACTCCATCTAAACGTAGGGTAATATTTCCTGCGACTGTATCACTGGTAATCAAGTTAAAATCATTATAATCAGCAATAATTTGTAATACGGTTCTTACCGGAATATCTTGAAAGTTAAGGGAAATAGAGCGTCCGGTAAATTCATCTTCATCAGATAAATAACCTAATGGCTTCTTTTCTTTTTCTTTAATCGATAAAACAAACAAGTTACCTTGTTGTTTATGGGTAAAGGTAAAGTGCGTGTCTACATCGATAACTAAACGAGCATTACGACCGTCTTTAAAGGTTTCTATATTGGAAACAATTGTGCCAAAGTCGGTCACGTCCAGCTTGTAAAGTAAGTCTTCAATGATACGAGTATTATGGAACTCTACATGTACTTTGCCTAACTTATCATGAACATCAACAGCGACAATGCTGTCTTTTAGGTAAATTAATACTTCTGCGGTTTTGTCTTCACCTAAACGAAAATCAAGTGATTCAATTTGATTAATAAATTGTTCACCAGCAGGGTTAAGGGTTTCAACAATATTTGCTGACTGACCGTAATTAAGTGTTATAGAAAACTCGTTACCATTTAAAGCAACATCAAATACTGCGAGTTTTTCAAGGTTGATAGTTGCAACAATATTTTCAGCGGTTTTATCTAGGGTAATATTTGTTACACCAGCATGATTAACCAGTGTTTCTTGCAAGCTAGGGTCAAAATTATCAGCCGAGAATTTAACTTTTACAAAAGCCGGTGTCATTGATGTGTCAACAACAGGTAGTGCCGATATTGCGGTTGTAAATTCAAAAACTAACTCAATTTGATCACTTTGAATAGTATTGTAAGAAATAACTTCTAATTGACTGCTCTTAGTTTCTTCAGCACTGGTATTGAAGGAGATAATGACCAATGTTACTAAGGTTAACAAGGACAACCAGCTACGACTTAAGTTAACTAATTCTGAGAAGATTTTATAATTTTTCATTTTATTCGATAGCATTATTATTCCCTACTATTTCGATTCAGGTTGAGCAATCTTAATTATTGTTTCGCGCTCGACCCAACAACCAGCACCGTCTGGTGTTAATTCTAATAATTTTACACTGTGCGGAGTCACTTCTGTAATACGGCCGTCATACAAGCCTAAATAATTACCTACAGAGACTCTATGTAAAGTAAGGTCGGAAGCTTCCATCAAGGCCCAAGTTACCCCGTTATCACCCAAGGTACCGCGCATTTTAAGTACACCTAGTGCAAAATTTTCTAACGGCTGTTTACGACGTCTAGGATCAGGACTTAAACAACCTGTCATTTGTTGAACTTTCTGTTGAAGTGCTTCAGGTTCAGGTAATGAAAATGGGCTTCTTAACTCATATGCCGAATAGTCATAATGATTAAATGGCTTAACTTCTGGCATTGGTTCTATATGACTGGTTGTCGCCGCCCTAACCTCTGCCATGTGAGCACTAAGATCACTCGTGTCATCATAACAACCAGCAAGAGTGACTAAAACAATTAAAATTAATATTTTCATTGTTCGTTAACCTCTTGTTCTTGATAACGATAGGTTTTAGCTTCCATGGTTAAATTCAGCATATCCGCATTCTTACTATCTTTAATAATTTCAATTTTAAAATTATGTAGAGTCACAATTCTAGGTAATCCTGCTATCTTACTAACAAAGCTCCCCAGTGAGTGGTACGGACCATTAACTTCTATATCAATTGGCAATTCGATATAAATCTCTTTACTGATTTCTGGTTGCCATTCTAATTTAACAAATTCTAAACCGCTGGTTGTTCCTATAAAGGTAATATCGTCCAATAGCCCTGGTATTTCATAACTATTAGGCAAGCTTCTTAATTGATTAGCAAAAATACCTTCTGCTTCAATCATTTGTGCTCTGAATAATTCTAAGTTTGCGGCAACATGATATTTAGCTTGATATGACTCTTTTAACGTCATTTCTTCGGCTTCAACCCGTTTAAGTTGATCTATTTTACCACTTACTAAACCAATATAGCCTAAAAAAATCACCATGGCGGCTAAAAATATAACCAACACAAGTTTTGGTGCAAAAGGCCATTGACCAATATTTTCTAGATCAAGGTTTTCAAATTGTTCTCTATCAAAATTCACTGATTACCTCCCGCCTGATTAGCAAGAGTAGCATCATTAACTAAACCTTGAATTTTTACCCTCATTTTAAAACTACTTAAAAGTTTTGATGAGTCATCATCTGAGGTAATAGATTCTGGTGTTGCATCCGTAAATAAATCCGATAATTCGATCGCTCTAATCATATTGGCCAAGTGATTATTCGACTCACTTTTCCCTATAATTTCTATACTATTACCTTGTTTGTCTAACTGAGTAATATAAATACCATTAGGGATTATTTTAGCTATTTCATCAAGAATTTGCGTACCGACATTTCTGCTGCGCTGTAACTGTTCAATCACTTCAATACGTTTTTTTAATGCAGCTTTTTTATCGTTTAGTGTTCTAATTTCGGCAATTTGTATCTCAAGTTGTTGGATCTCATTCTTTAAAAACTGATTACGCGTTAATTGTCCATCAACACGGGCTTGAAAATATAAATTAACGACAAAAATTAATGCGAATGCCAATAAAGCGACGGCAATTAACAAGGTGAAGAATTCTTTTTGTTTTACTTTAAGTGCTTCCTCTCGCCAAGGAAGGAGGTTTATATATGCCATGGTGTAAAACTCCTTAGCGCTAAGCCAGTAGCTACCGTTAATTGTGGTGCTACTTTAGCAAGTTTTTCTTTATCTATCGATTGCCCTAATGCCATTTCATGGAAAGGATTTGCGATGATAGTATGCACCCCAAGCTCTTCAGTTAGCAGGCTTTCTATGCCCTCAATAGATGCTGTTCCACCAGAAACAAGTAGATAATCCACTTTTTTGATGCCACTAGACGTTAAAAACATTTGAATTGCCCGACGTATTTGTTGCATAAGTATAGTCTGAAAAGGCGCTAGTACTTCAAAAGTGTAACTTGTAGGTAAATTATTGGTTATTTTTGCTTCTTCGGCTTCTTCAAAGGTTTTGTTGTAATAAGAAACAATTGAACGAGTGTATTGTTCACCGCCAAATTTTTGATCGCGACTGTATAAATGCTTGCCCGCTTTAGTCACTGAAAATAGCGTCATGGTAGCGCCTATATCAACGATGGCAACTGTTTTTTCCATGGCATCTTCTGGTAACTGTGATAAACATAAGTCTTGAGAGCGGCTTATTGCGTATGACTCTACATCAATCACTTTAGCAGTAAAGCCGCCAGCTTCTAATGCTTCGACTCTTGCTTCAATAGACTCAGTACGTGCAGCACTAAGTAGTACATTTACTTTACTTGGATCGGATTCATTTACTTCTAACGTTTCAAAATCTAAACTAACTTCATCTAAAGGATAAGGGATCAAGCTATCTGCTTCTATTTCAATTTGGCTAGCAAGCTCTTCTTCATTAAGTGATACGTCCATATAAATAATTTTAGTAATCACTGTTTGACCTGAAACAGCAGCAGCGGCTTCTTTGGCTTTCATTGGTATGTTTTGTCGTATTTTCGCAATAACATTACCAACGGCTTCAATATCTTGTATTTCACGATCAACTACTGAGCCACGCGACATTGGCTCTATCGCAAAATCTTCTAAAACGTAACCGTCACTAGCTTGGCTGAGTAAAACAGCTTTAACAGCATGAGATCCAATATCGATCCCTACCAGCATCGTTGTTTTCTTTTTCCACAAATTATCTAGCATAACAACCCGTTAAATTGTTTATTGAAATTATTTTAGACATATTTTCACATAAATACATTTATTACATGGTTTTACAAGATATACTAGTATTATCTGACAATTTTTCCCATAAATAGAGTGATTGTAGTGTTTTCAATATCTAAAATTATTAAATCAGTTCTAGCTTTGTTATTTATCGGTATTTTAAGTATCGTTATATTGTATTTAACTTTACGCAGTGAGTTGCCTGAAATCAATTCTTTAGAAGATGTGCAATGGCAAACTCCAATGCAGATTTATAGTAGTGAGGGATTATTGATTTCACAATTTGGTGAAAAGAAACGCATACCTTTAACATTCGATGAAATTCCTCAACAACTAATAGATGCACTACTAGCGACAGAAGATGACAGGTTTTATTTTCATTTTGGCGTAGATCCTATAGGGATGGGCCGTGCAATATTAGGAAAGCTTACCGGTAATGATAAAGGCGGTGCGAGTACAATAACGATGCAAGTCGCTCGTAATTTTTTCCTCACCCGAGAAGTCACTTATACTCGTAAAATTAGAGAAATATTTTTATCGTTTCATATTGAAAGTTTATTAACTAAAAATGAAATATTAACCTTATACGTTAACAAGATACCTTTAGGTCATCGTTCTTTTGGCTTTGGTGCCGCTGCTCAGGTCTATTATGGTAAAGCGTTAAATCAACTTACCTTAGCACAAATAGCTGTGCTAGCTGGTTTACCTAAAGCTCCTTCGACATATAACCCTATCAGCCGACCAGATCGTGCCAAAATTCGTCGTACAACAGTTTTACAGCGGATGTTAGTAAGTGGCTATATAACAGATGAGGAATATCAACAAGCCAAGTCTGCGCCAATAACAGGTAAACCTCATGGTGCAGAAATAGAACTAAATGCGCCTTATATTGCTGAAATGGCACATCAAGAAATGATAGAGCGTTATGGTAAAGAACAAGCATATACCAGTGGCTTTAAAGTTTTCACTACAGTAACTAATAAATTACAAACAGCCGCTCATAAGGCAGTAACAGGTAATTTATTACGTTATGACCAACGTCATGGTTACCGTGGTGCTATTAGCTCACTTAGACCTGAGCTAGCTAACAATAAAGCGAATGATAAGTTTGACGCAACGCCAACACTAAACCCACTAACTGATGAAGAAATTTCAACAGCACTTGCCAGTGTCCATTCTTATCAAGCACTTGTTCCTGCTGTGGTCACCAAGGTGGATGAACTAGAAGTTAGTATTACTTTACGTAATAACAAGAAAGCGACTATTCCTTGGCGTGGTATGGCTTGGGCACGTCCGTTTATTAATGATCAAAAACAAGGCATTCCTCCTAAAAATGCCCATGAAATATTTCACTATGGTGATGTGATCTTAGTAAGTGCGCTTGCAGACAACGAATACAGATTAAGTCAATTACCTGTCGCAAGTGCTGCTATGATTTCAATATCTCCAGATGACGGGGCAATAAAAGCAGCAGTAGGTGGTTTCAGTTATAAACAAAGCCAATTCAACCGTGTAACTCAAGCGAAACGCCAAGTTGGTTCGAATATTAAACCTTTTATATATTCTGCCGCTTTAGAACAAGGTTTTACCCTTGCTTCACTTATTAACGATGCCCCAATTAATCAGTGGGATAGAAGCACAGGTGTTGTTTGGCGTCCGAAAAACTCACCTGAAACTTATGTTGGTCCAATAAGAATGCGTTTGGCTTTAGCGCAATCTAAAAACGTGATTGCGGTAAGGTTATTAAAAAGTATTGGCTTAGATGATGCTATAAACCATCTTTCTTCTTTCGGCTTTGCCCCTGATGATTTACCTCGCAATGAGTCATTAGCGTTAGGCTCGGCTTCATTAACTCCGATAGAAGTGGTTACTGGTTTTGCGGCCTTTGCCAATGGCGGCTATTTAGTTGAACCTTATTTAATTGACCGTATTGAAACCGCTGAAGGCGAAGTTATTTTTCAAGCTAACCCAGCTTTAGCCTGTGACCCTTGCGAGTTAGACAATCCCCTTGCTGAATTGAATCAGAATAATTTAGAGAATGCTGAGCTAGTAGAGGAAACCATCGAGAATACTGCTGAGTTGATGTCTTTAAATTCAAGCGATACTTTTGCAGAAGATGCTATAGAGAACAGTACGATAGCACCACAATTAATATCAGCACCTCGCGCTATTTCAGAACAAAATGCCTTTTTGATTACTGAAGCACTTAATAGCGGGATTTGGGGAGCAGATTGGTCAGCAGAGAATCCTTGGCAAGGAACTGGTTGGCGCGCAAGAGCACTGAAACGTAAAGATATTGCCGGTAAAACGGGTACCACTAACGAAGGCAAAGATGCTTGGTTTTCTGGGTTTTCGCGACGCTTAGTAACAACCTCTTGGATAGGTTTTGATGACCCAAGCCGTAATTTAGGTAAATCAGTATACAATAGCAACTTAGGGAAGAATCAAATAACCGGTACTGAAGCAGGTGCTAAATCAGCACAACCGGCATGGATAGACTTTATGAAAGTAGCGTTAGAAGATATTGAGTTTGAACCTTTTGAACCACCTGCTGGTATTGTTTCTGTACGCATAGATAAAGCGACAGGTAAGCTGAGCACTAAAACGAATAAAAGCAGTTTATTTGAATACTTTCAGGTAGGTACTGTACCAACTGAATATGTTAGTGAAGACAATAGTATTGATATTTTTCAGCATAACGACGTCATAAAACAAGAAGAAGCTGAAGAATTATTTTAAATAGTGATTAACAACAAGGTAAAGCTTGTTGTTAATCTATTGCAGCTGAACTAAGCCGCTGGCCAATAGCCTCTGCGGCTTAGCTTAGAAATAGTACTTATCTTCGCTTACCAGTATTTTTAGTATTAATTAACGTTCGTGCAATACTCAATAACTCAGGTGAAATATCGTCAGCTCCCTCTTTTATCAGCTTGGTTACATCCCCAGATGAAAACAAAGAGCCTCGCTCTGATTTTACTCCTAACGATCGAACAAAATCTTTTGTTTTACCAGTACTTCCCGTTTCAATATATTTAAAAATCACTTGTTCATTAAAGTTTTCAGGCTCTTTTTTTAGGGTCGCTACTTGTTCCGTTAATGATGCTATTTCCATCTCTAAGGTATTTATTAATTCAGATAGGTTTGAATGAGGTGTCATTGGTTATTTAACTCTTATAAGGGTTAGCTGAGTAACCTGAGGTCAGGTTCAGTAGATAGCAGTATTGTACAATGAATAGAAGTAGGTATATAGCTTATACCTACTTTTCAGGACGAGGTGAAATTAAATTTCTTTAATGAAGACTTTAGACTTACGCTGAAAGTTATACAATTTTTGTTTACCTTCGGGTAGTTTATCCATAGGTTGCTCAATAAAACCTTGTTCTTGAAACCAATGACCACTTACCGTTGTTAACACAAAAATTGCAGAAAGTTCCTGTTGTTTAGCTTCTTCTTCTAAAGCCGAGATTAAACGCCCGCCACGATTACCCTTGCGATAATCTGGATGTATCGCAACACAAGCCACCTCACCCATTTTTGCATCAGGGTATGGGTATAGTGCTGCACAAGCAATAATCATGTCTTCTTTTTTAAGTACAATAAATTGGTCTATTTCAACTTCAAGTAATTCACGAGAGCGTTTAACCAAAACGCCTTCAGCTTCAAGTGGAGCCAATAAATCTAAAATTCCAGCAACATCATCAATAGTCGCTGTAGATAATTCTTCTTTGTGATCTTTCGCAATAAGGGTTCCGGCACCATCACGCGTAAATAACTCTTGTAATAATGCGGTATCGCTTTGGTAACTTACGCAATGACAACGTTCAACGCCATTTTCTCCACTTTGAATAATGGCACGAAGTAATAACTGACGTACATGGCAGTCTTTGTCATCAAGTAAGGTTTTAACACGACGTACACTACAACTTTTGATCAAACTACCAAATTCATCGAGCAAGCCTTCATCTTCGGTTAATGTGATCAGTTTATCAGCATTTAAGTTAATTGCCGTTTGTGCAGCGACATCTTCTAAGGCTAAATTAAAGACTTCACCTGTGGGTGAATAACCGATAGGAGATAACAGTACAATAGACCCATAATTTAACTGCATATTTATGCCGTCAGAATCTATTCTACGAACAGAACCAGTGTATTTATAGTCAACACCATCACGAACACCCATAGGCTTAGCAATAACAAAATTACCGGTACTTACTCTAATTTGTGAGCCATGCATTGGTGAATTCGCAAGCCCGGTGGTGAGTAAGGCTTCAATATGTAAACGTAATGAGCCAGTAGCATCTTTTACTGCGCTAAGCGTATCAGCATCCGTAACACGAATATTATTTTCCATAATTCGTTCGATATTACGTTGAGCCATACGCTCTTCAATTTGTGGCCGCGCTCCATGCACAACAACAAGTTTGACACCTAAGCTTCTTAATAGTGAAATATCATGAATAATATTTGCGAAGTTAGGGTGTAAAACAGCTTCACCACCAAACATTAATACAACAGTTTTACCACGATGAGCATTTATATAAGGTGCCGCATTTCTAAACCATTTAACGTAATTTTGATCGCTATTATTCATGTTTCATTCTTTAACTTTAAGTGTTTCAAGTAAACTAAAAGCGCTAACCTTTCCATAATTGAAGCGTGTTAGCTATTTTCCCTGACCAACAATATATTCCATCGCGATCTCATCAGCAGGATCTTTATCTGGTGTTGGTTCACTATCTTCAATAATATTCTCAGCTAACGAGCTTTTATCAATGGCACTAAAACCTAACTTCGCAAAATAGTCAGGAATATAAGTTAAAACAATAATTTGTTTTAACTCCATTTGATAAGCAAACTCAAGTAAGTATTGAACTAATGCGCCACCTTGTCCTTGATTTTTAGCTGATTCATCAACCACAACTGAGCGAATTTCAGCAAGCCCTGTTTGATAGATATAAAGAGAAGCACAGCCAACAACAACGCCATCAAGTTCTGCTACGACAAAGTTTTGAACATCATGAATAATATTATCAAGCGTTCGTGGCAATATTTCACCTTTATCCGCTTGTACATTCACTAATTGATGTATTTTATCTACATCTGACATTCGTGCTCTACGCACAGACATAGCAGCAGCTCGTTGAGCATTTAAACGCTGTTTTACTTGTTTAAGTGCTACTTTAATTTGCTGTTTACCTGGCGCACCAACCACTTGCTCATTCAAGATTTTTTCGTTACCAGTCGCTAACGCTTTTTCCACTTGTGAGCGTGAGGTACCACCAAGGGCCTCACGTTTATCTAGTGTTGATTCTATTGATAAGTGTTGATAAACATCTTGTTCAATTTTATCACTGAATTCTTGTAATCGTGAGATAGTTAAGTCTTCTAGTGGACAACCTTGTTCAATTGCAGCTAAGACAACTTCACCAACAATATGATGCGCTTCACGGAATGGAATGTCTTTACCCACTAAATAATCAGCAAGCTCTGTGGCATTAGCGTAACCTTGTTGAGCAGCAGCTAACGTACGGCTTCTATTTACTTTTAAGCCATCAGCAACTAATACAGCCATTTCCATACATTCTTGCCAAGTATCAAGTGCGTCAAAAAGACCTTCTTTGTCTTCTTGCATATCTTTATTGTACGCAAGAGCCAAAGCTTTCATGGTCGTTAACATACCTGTTAATGAACCAAACACACGCCCGGCTTTACCACGAATTAATTCACATGCATCAGGGTTTTTCTTTTGCGGCATTAATGATGAGCCAGAGCTAACTAAATCGCTCATTTCTACAAAGCCCGCTTCGCCTGAGTTATAGAAAACTAAATCTTCAGCAAAACGCGATAAGTGCATCATTGAAATACTAGCAGTAGCTAACAGCTCAATAACATGATCACGATCTGAAACAGCATCTAAGCTATTCATGGTTGCTGTTCTAAAGCCTAAACGACTAGCCAATGCATTACGATCAATTGGATAAGCAGTGCCCGCTAATGCGCCTGAGCCTAGTGGTGAAACATCTAAACGATATAACGCGTCTTTTAAACGACCAATATCACGATTAAACATTTCAACGTAAGCTAAACACCAATGGCCAAAAGTTACCGGCTGAGCGCGCTGTAAGTGGGTATAACCAGGTAATACCGTATCTTTTTCACGTTCAGCTAAATTCATCATTGCTTGTTGTAAATTAACCAGTGCAAACAATAATTCGCCACCAGTTTCTTTACACCACAGTTTTAAATCAGTAGCAACTTGGTCATTACGACTACGACCTGTATGGAGCTTTTTACCTAAATCACCTGTTTTTTCAATTAACTGAATTTCAACCCAGCTATGAATATCTTCAGCATCTGAAAGTAGAATCTGCTTCGGATTTTCTTCCACAGATTCTTTTAGTTCATTTAACGCCGCGACTAATCGGGTTAACTCACCATCATTTAACACGCCTACTTCATGAATAGCCTGTGCCCAAGCAATTGAACCGACAATATCTTGTATTGCCATACGGTAATCAACAGGTAACGAGTCATTAAACTTTTTAAATTGCACACTCGCTTTTTCTTTAAAGCGTCCACCCCATAAGGCCATTACTACTTCTCCTGATTTTTTTTGCTTAACGCAGTAATTCTGCTTGATAAACTAAATAAACGAATAAAACCTTCTGCATGTTTTTGGTCATAAACGTCATCAGCACCAAATGTTGCAAATTCTTCAGAATATAAAGAGTTAGGAGAACGACGTTGCGTAACTTGTGCCATCCCTTTATACATTTTAACAACAACATCACCTGTTACTTGCTCAGCAAAAGAAGCTGCTGACGCTAATTGCGCTTTAGCAAGTGGTGTAAACCAACGGCCATCATAAATTACATGAGAGAATTCAAGACCAACCGATTCACGATATTTTAGAGATTCTTTATCTAAAATAAGTGTTTCTAAGCCTTTGTAAGCAGCCATTAATACTGTACCGCCCGGAGTTTCATAACAACCACGAGACTTCATACCCACTAAACGGTTTTCTACGATATCAATACGACCAACACCATGTGCCGCTGCTTTCTCATTTAAGTAAACTAATGCTTCATAAGCACCAGCGCCTGTTGGCGAGAAATCTTTACCGTCTACAGCAACTAATTCACCTTTATCAAAACTTAAGGTTACACGGCCTGGTTCATCTGGTGCATCCATAGGATCAACAGTCATGGTCCAAACTTCTTTTGATGGCTCACACCACGGGTCTTCTAATTCTCCACCTTCGTGAGAAATGTGCCATGCGTTTGCATCTCGACTATAAATTTTTGTTAATGATGCTGCACAAGGAATATTACGTTCTGCTAAGTAATCAAGTAAGTCTTCACGAGAAACCATGTCCCACTCACGCCATGGCGCAATAACAGTAAGCTCTGGTGCTAAGGCAGCAAAACAAGCTTCAAAACGTACTTGGTCATTACCTTTACCAGTACAACCGTGACATACCGCATCAGCACCTACTTTTAAAGCGACTTCAATATGCGCTTTAGCAATAATAGGACGTGCCATTGACGTTCCTAATAGGTATTGACCTTCGTATACCGCACCTGTTTTAAGAATTGGGTAGATATAGTCTTTAACATATTCTTCTTTAAGATCGGCGACATAACATTCTGAAGCACCTGAAGCGATTGCTTTTTCTTTAATACCTTCTAATTCTTCTGCACCTTGACCAACATCAGCACAAAAAGCAACAACTTCACAGTTATCATAGTTTTCTTTTAACCATGGAATGATTGCTGATGTGTCTAAGCCGCCTGAATAAGCTAATACTACTTTTTTGATTTTTTTCTTTTGAATACTCATTTAATTTTCTCTAAATTTGGTTAAATAGTTCATAAATTATTGTTAAGCGTAATATCTCACACTTAAATTATCGGGTTTCAGCCCAACACAAACAGTGTTACTAATTACTTAGTAAATAGGTTTACTAAAACAGCATTTTGCGCCCACATTCTATTTTCAGCTTGCTGAAAAACTACCGACATTTCGCTATCGAATAACGCTGTCGTAATCTCTTCTTCTAAATGTGCTGGCTGGCAATGCATCACAATGTTTGCATCGCTATTTTTCATTAACGCATGATTGACTTGATAAGGAGCAAAATGCGCTAATAATTGCGCTTTTTTACTGTCATCTTCATCGCCCATAGAAATCCATGTATCGGTATAAATAACGTCTTGTGGACCCACTTTAGTAATGTCTGTCGTGATAGTAAGTTTCGCGCCAGATTCATTTGCTAGCACTCGCGTTTTTTCAATCATATCCGCTTCGGCTTCATAGCCAACAGGCGTAACTAAAGTAAAATCTACACCTAATATAGCAGCCATAATCATTAATGAATTAGAAACATTATTACCATCACCCACATAGGCTAATTTAACCTTGCTCAAATCAGCAGCGTTCCCTTCGGTAAAAAGCTCTGTTAGGGTAACAAAATCAGCTAACGCTTGGCATGGATGATATAAATCACACAACGCATTAATAACAGGCACAGTTGCATGTTCAGCCAAGCCTTGAATAGAGTCATGACTAAAAACTCGCGCCACAATGGCATCGGCAAAACAAGATAAGTTTTTCGCGTAATCACTTACTCGCTCACGTTCACCTAATTTACCATTTTGTTGACCTAAATAAAGGGCATGACCACCTAATTTGTTAATGCCCATATCAAAACTTACATGGGTTCTTAATGACGGTTTTTCAAAAATCATCGCAACAGATTTACCCGCCAATACTTGACTATAATCAGCAGGATTATTTTTGATATGAATTGCTAGCTCAATTAAGGCTAACAATTGCTTCTTATTTAGCTGATCGTCAGCTAAAAAATTAGAAATTTGTAGTGACTTGCTTTGTTGTAACATAAGTTTTTCTCGATTCAATTAATCTAACACTTTCTCTAATAAAGAGTTAATACGGCTGCACTAATCTGACAATATTTGTGTACCCATACCTTGCCCATTTAGCAGGCTAGGAATTTTCTCTGGCGATTGCCAACTAGCAACCGTAATACTTCGTCGTAATTGATTAGCGGCTTGTAGTGCGGCATTCACTTTTGCTGTCATACCACCAGCAATAACACCTTGTTCAATAAGATCTTTGGCTTGCGTACTATTAAGTGATGATAAATATTCACCATCAGCACCTTTTACGCCATTTACATCTGTTAATAACAGCAGTTCAGCATTAAGTAGCTGACAAATAGCAACAGCAGCATCATCGGCATTTACGTTGACTAGATCACCATTAGCTAAACACCCAATTGATGATACAACAGGTAAAAAATGACTATTAAGCAGCGCATCTAGTAATAAACTAGATTTAGGCAGTGGTAAACCAACCTCGCCTAGATCTAATTCAGATTTTGTACAAGCAATCATATCGCCATCTGCTAACGATAACCCTACTGCCGATAAGTTCATGCTACTTGCTGTGGCAACAATTGATTTATTTACCGTACCCGCTAAAGCACCGCTAATTAATCCAATTTGCTCTTTCGGAGTAACACGTAAGCCATGTTTTTTAACTGTGGTAAAACCTGCTTGCGCTAACATGTCATCAACGACACAACCACCACCGTGAACTAATACCACTTTAGCCTCAGTTTTAAGGTTAACAATCACCGCTAACAATGCATCTAACGCACCGGATTTCTCCAGAATAGCTCCGCCAATTTTTATAACTAAAGGGTTGTGGTTGCTCATTTATCTTTTCTCTTATCTTTTTACTTATTGGATGCTAGGTTCAATACTAAAACATTCAAAATCAACAATTTCAATATGTTGGCTAGGTTATTATTAACAAGTGATTATGACCTAGCAATTACGAGCTAGCAAACTATATTCGCTTGGCAATCCAAGCTGAATATTAAAGCATTGAACAGCCTGTGAAGAAGCACCTTTAAGTAGGTTATCAATAGCACAACTCACCACAACTACGTGCTTTTCTTGATCAACTTGCCAATGAATATCTGCAAAAGGAGTGTGCGCTACATTATCTATTTGAGGCCAAGCATCAACGATTCTAACCAATGGCTTGTCGTTATAAGCTTGTTTAAATGCTATATCAACTTGTTCTGCGGTAACATCCGCTTTTAGCTGCATAGTCACAGTAGCTAGCAAGCCTCTTTTATAAGGCGCTAAATGTGGATTAAAAATAACATCAGCATGTGCTTCTTGAGAGATTTCTGGCTGATGTCTATGCTGTAAAATATTATAAGGTTTTAAACTGACTTCATTAAAGTTGGTCGCTAATGACGCATTTCTTCCTGCCCCACTCACACCACTGATACCATTGACGACAATTAATGAATTTTCTACATGAAAATTATTACTCGTGATAGGTTTTAAAGAAAGTAAGCTTGCTGTTGGATAACAGCCAGGTACAGCAACTAAGTCTGTATTAACAATATCTTCATGTTGCCATTCAGCTAAACCATATTTTGCTTGTGCTAACGCATCAATATTTGCATGTTCAAAGCCGTAGAACTTTGGATAATCATCAGCATTTTTCAATCTAAAGCCACCAGAAAGGTCAAACACTTTTACACCTGCATCAACAAATGCTTGGGCCCAATCGGCACTAAACTCATGTGGAGTGGCAAAGAAAACCGCATCTAAATCTGTAGCAGCATTTACGATATTATCGTCAAACCATTGCTGAGAAAAAGATTCCAGGGGTACATCACATATCCCCTGCCAGCGACCATGTAATTCGCTGAAAAGTTTTCCACAGGAAGAAGAGTTTTCTGATACAACAAGATGTTGTATTGAAACTTTATCGTGTTGGCCTAATAAACCAACTAATTCAGCACCGGCATAACCACTAGCGCCAATTACAGCAACCTTTTGAACTTCTGACACAATCTAAACCTTTTTATTCAGAAAACTATTAACGATACGGATTTAATAAAATAACCATTCTCTTATAACTAAAGTATCCAAGAGATATTAAAAAAATTCTCTATCGTCGTCGTATTTCTTGAACAATTAGCATTTTAAGTGGCCTTATTACAGCAGGTTATTTACACTATAAAAAGCAATTTAACAGCTCATGGGTAGTTATGCAACTATTAAGCATAACTATTTGGGCTTTTATTCAAATTATTCTTTTATAGTGCGGATCTTTTTATATGTCACAATTACCTAACTTCACCCAATCTTTGACTCAATTGATTGCTTGCTCTTCAATTAGTTCAACTCAACCAAGTTGGGACCAAGGAAATATAGAGGTAATTCAATTACTTGCGACATGGTTCGAACAGTTAGGTTTTGATATAAATATTCAAAAAGTTCCTAACACAACAAATAAATATAATTTACTGGCTAAACTTGGCAGCGGTGAAGGTGGCTTATTATTAGCAGGTCACAGTGATACAGTTCCGTTTGATGAAAGTCGTTGGCAGAGCGATCCTATGAATGTTATAGACAAAGATGAAAAGTTCTATGGTTTAGGCACCTGTGACATGAAAGGTTTCTTTGCTTTTATTTTACAAGTTTGTAAAAGCATTGATGTTAAAAAATTAAAAAAACCACTATACGTGTTAGCAACTGCAGATGAAGAAACTACCATGGCCGGTGCGCGCTTTTTTGGACAAACCCAAGACATAAAACCTGATGTTGCCATTATAGGTGAACCGACTAATTTAGTGCCTGTAATTATGCACAAAGGTCATATGTCACATCGTATTAGTGTTCAAGGCCAGTCAGGTCATTCAAGTAAACCAGCACTTGGGGTTAACGCCATTGAGATCATGTATGAAGTGATCGGTGCATTAATTGATTTAAAAGAAAAGTTTAACCTTAACTTTAAAAATGAAGCATTTGATGTACCAGCCCCAACGTTAAACATGGGAGCAATTAGAGGAGGTGATAATTCAAACCGTATTTGTGGGCACTGTGATTTAGATATTGATTTACGCTCTTTACCGGGTATGAGTGATAATGAATTACTGCAATGGTTAAGCGACGCGTTAAAACCGTTAGCTGAAAAATACCCTGCGCGTATCACTTTTGATGAATTACATCCTAGCTCACCAAGCTTTGAACAGAATAAATCACCAACTGATGACAATTGTATTGTATCTATTGCTGAGGAAATCAGTGGTCACACGTGCTGTGCGGTAAATTACGCTACTGAAGCGCCTTATATACAACAACTTGGCTGTCAAACCATTGTCTTAGGCCCAGGCTCGATAAATCAAGCACATCAACCTAATGAGTTTTTAGCCCATAGTGAAATAGACAAAACAGATAAATTATTAATGTCAATGATCCAGCATTACTGCCTGCGTTAGACTTTTATTTAACGATAATTTCCGTTCACAAATAACAACCGGTATACCACTATTGATGATTAAGCGTTAACAATAAGCTTAATCATCACCTTGTATTCATTAGCTTACTTATTTTTCACAGCACTTAATCACGGCTTAACACTCGAGATATTAAGGTATAAATAAGCTCACGCCTAAATAGCTCTGTTCTTACTATCCCTATTTCATTTTACCAGCCTGCTAGCTAGTGAAATAGTTATACCAATCTCACTAACTAGGTGATCATTTCTACTTGCTAAAATCACCAACCACACCGTTATTTATTTAGTAATTAGAACAACTCGTTATTAAAATAAATGCTTTGTATTTGGCTATTTTTTCTATGTATAAAATTGTTCTCTTAATTAATAAAACTTGCAAACACAAACGAGAATGATTATTATTTGATTAATTCAATTTTACTATTACCCATATGTTCAGAGGAGTAGCTATGCCTCAATGGCAAGACCTATTACACCAAGGTAACGATAACTTTCATAATAAACAATGGAAGCAAGCTGAGTACTGTTATAAAGAAGCAGCTTCCCATCTAGACTCTTTATGGTCTGCTAATCCAAAAAATGTTGAATTATTAATGGCATGGATTTGTGCTATTCATAATTTATCGAGTTTATTTGAAGTACAAGATAAAGCTGAATTATCACTGCAATATTTAAAAATTCCTCACGAGAGGATGCTATCTATTTATCAGTGTAATGAATATTGTGAAGACACTAAACTTATCGCACAAAACGCCCTTAAAATAACGTTTATGCCTATTTTAATGTTTTCTAAAAGACACCCTGTTTGCGATACCTGCACCCAATCGTTAGCGGCATTCCAATCAGAAATAGCATTAAATCAGCAAATTATTCATTAACTAGCTGATCACAATTAAATTTAACAATAACGTAAAGGACCATTGAATGACAGCACACGCTTTAGGGATATTTTGTATTAGCTTATTCATATCTGTTCCTGTTTTTGCTCATGTTGGTCATGATCATTCATCCATATTTGCCAATATTATTCATTTACTATGGTTAGCACCAATTTTTGTGACGTTAGCGATTTTATACACTAAATTTTTAACCAAAAATTACCAAATTAAGCCATCGAAGAAACAATTAAAGGAGGAATAAAAATATGTATTACCAACTACTTAATAAGCTAGACAAAAGATTTAATTTTGCCAGAGTTTCAGCCCTATGCACTATTCCTTTGAAAAATGATGCACCTATCAACGGTAAGCAAAGGTCGCATTTAAAAGTGAACCATGTGCCGCTAACAGCTGAAGTGAACAGTTATGTGCTTAGTGCTAAGTAGATGACTTTCTTTGGCTTAAAATTTTGGAAAGTAACGGGGCACAGTATGTTCCCTCGTATCCCACAAAACAGTTATGTGCTTGTCGGTGAATGGCGTATTTTTAAAAGAATAAAGCACAATCAAGCTATTCTTATTAACCATCCTAAATATGGCTTAATAATAAAAACTGTCGCAGTTATTGATAAAAACAATTTAATTTGGTGTAAAGGCGAGAATGCCACTAGTATGACAATTGAAAAGCTAGGTCCTGTCAGTCAACAACAGATAATTGGTCGAGTTATTAAGGTTTTTACTAAGCCGCATACTGATATGAACTAGTATGTCACGCTAACAAATAAATGATGTACCAAAGCAGAATTAAGACAAACTGAACGATCGACTATCTTCTTTATTCCATAGTTTTTGATTGGTTTTAACAGAAAAATATTCATTCGCATGCCAGCATCGTGGTAATAGATCGAGCTGTTGTCTTTCATGGTAATTTGAAGCTAATAATTCAAGAATTTCATTAAGGCGTTCTTTGCTCAACGTCGCTATTTTTTTAGCTATCTGTGGAAAATATAAATTATTACTTTTTTTAACCGTTATATTGTGCCCATAACCAATAAACGTTAAATGTCGTGTTGCAATACGGCATAGAGGGTTTTCGGGGGTTTCAGGATAAAGTCGATTAACAATAGCATACTCATAGCAATCTCCTAAATGACCCATTTCATCTTCTGGCATATAAACAATACCATAGCCTTGAGGGAACATACCGGTGATTTTATAAAGCGCATCAACCGCTTTTTGAGAGCAACTACCTAATTCAGCATTTTTATTTAATACCTGAAAAACTTGAGGTAATACCTTATAGTTGTAGGCTTCTTTCGTGGATAAAACAATAGAGACATAAATTTGAGGTACTTTTAGTAAGTTGCCAATCCCCTGCTCAGGCTTAAAACTGCTTTTAATTAACTTTTTGATAAATTGATGCTTAAGTTGTTCCTCAATCACAAATTGATCGCGTAGTTCTTTCGAATTTCCCGTATATTTCAAAACACCAATAGCATTAGATATATAAGAAAGTGTTTCTTTGTAGTTAATTTTTAGCAGCTTTTTTCTATCAGTAATATCTAAAATACGAAAACGATCTTTTTTACCATCTTCTCCACTAAAAATGACGCGCGCCTCAGGATGATGATGACCAATGTTTTGTAATAACGCGGCCATCAAAAGAGGTATTCTAACAAGCTCAGTAAAACGCTCCCGCTCAGCTTCATCCAACTCAACAAAAGACTTTCCGTTAAATTCAGTTAAAACTTTCACAATATAAGGATCGTTTAATTCATTATCGAGTAGTAATCTATCAAGTAATCGTAGAGATAAAATGGCTTTATAAAGCACTTTATTTTGTTCGTTACAAACAGCAACTTTACTGCCTTCTGTTGGGCTAATCAATTGAATAGTCCCCAATAGTCGTGCTGTTTTTCGGTTACTTTCTTGTAGCGTATCACCTTCTGCCAACTCAATAATTTCACAACAAATGGATTGCAAATGATTATGACGTTCTATTTTTTCTAGCTTATGTAACGTGTCACTTTCAGTGCTAGTTGTCGAATGTGATTCTACAAATTCATTGTTATCAAAGTAATGTATTGCTCGTTCAAGCAAAGAATCATTTAATATACTGCGCCCATAAATCTTCCCAACTAAGAGCTGCACTTGATTAGTATAATGTGTTTGATTATTAGGAGCTTTAGGCATTACTTTATTATTTAATTATTGAATCAATAAATGATAGTTAATAATGCTAGAAAATACATAACTAAGCAACCAGAACAAAAGCAAAGAAACAAGTTCAAAGACTAACTCTTATAACGATTATTACATACCACTTAGCTTGTTTTTTTAAGCAATATTTAACATATAACTTAAACAGTATAGCATAGTTAATTTTACTTGATTTAGAGGGTAAACCTGTCTTAGCGCACGATAAGCTATTAGTTTAGCCCTTTTATTTTTACTTGATGTTGCTTATGCGCTAATTGCTGACAAATATTCACAAGATCTGAATGTAAACCACCTGCAGTAACATCTCGCCCTGCACCTGGCCCACGGATAATTAATGGATTTTCTTGATACCAATGACTACTAATTTGAAAAATATTGTCGCACAGTGTCAAATTAGCAAAAGCATCTGTTTGTGGTAATACTTCTAAGCTTACTTTCGCTTGAATATTGCCAGACTCATCTACATTTAAGCGCGCCACATAACGAATACAGCTTGCTTTTTTGTTAGCATCAGCTAACGCATCAGCAAAATAATCATCTAACTCATTCGCCCTTGCTAAAAATTCTTCTCGACCGATACGTTGTAAATTTTCAGGGACTAGGTTGGTACAATCAATATCATCAAGTGACAGCTCAAAACCAGCCATACGAGCTAGAATTAATAACTTACGTTGTACATCACGGCCTGATAAATCTTCACGTGGGTCGGGCTCTGTTATCCCTTGCTCAAGTGCATTAATAAGTAACGTTGAAAATGCGGTAGAACCGTCATAGGTTTCAAACAACCATGAAAGTGTACCCGAGAAAATCCCCGCAATGGCCGTAATGGTATCGCCACTATTATTCAAATCAGCAATAGCATAATTAATGGGTAATCCAGCACCAACGGTAGTATTACCTAACCATAAACTGTTGTTTCTATCTGCGGTATTAACCAAGTTATTGTAGTGCGCAGTATCTGATGAAGCAGCCCACTTGTTCGCACCAATAACGTGAATACCGCGCGTGAAAAAGTCTTGATAAAGTAAACTAAAATCTTCACTTGGCGTAATATCTACCACAATTAATTCATCATAAGGATGATTACTTAACCAAGATAATAATTCGTCGTTGTTATACGGTTTAGCTGCTTGCTTGAATAATGACAGTGCTTGATTCACGTCAATGCCATCGTTATTGATCAAGGCTTTTTTCGACGATAATAATCCAACAAGGTGAGTATTTTCTAAAGCATATATTCTATTTAGCTGTGCGGGTAATAACTCAAGGAAACGTTCACCAATATTACCTAACCCTGCAATAAGCAAACCTATGTGGCGAGAGTCTTTAGTCATATCATGATGAACTTTATTCAATAACTCTGTACTACATGGCTCAGCTAGTACAGCAATAACACTATGATTATTTTTACTGTTTACTAAAAATAGAGGTTGAGCACTCTTTAAAGATCGCTTAAAGCGCGCTTTAATATCGCCGCGTTGTGCAACGTTATGTCCAACCGTTGCAATAATAGCCGTTGGGATAAAAGTGACTTCAATATCGTGACTAGCTAACCATTGACTTAACGCTTTTTGCTGAGATTGATTGATAACAATAAAGCCTTGTTTAGCATCAGCACAAATAGGCGTAAATTCAACTAACGCTTTTCTGAATAAATTAGCGCCTAAGTTCTCTGTTAAGTCTTCGACCGAATCCCCAATAAAACTTGTTGATTTCGCTAAGATAAGATCATTTAAATAAGTTACTGAGAGTTCTTGTTTTGCAATATGGCCAAAAGTGCCGATTTCTGTACCGGCAACTTGTGAATCAAAGCTACTTGCTACGTGTAAGTGACAATGATGCGATAAGTTTTCATTAACCAATGGCATTAACGTTTTGGCATGCAAGACAGGATTACCTAAACGTCCTAGCTCTTTTGCTACACCATTAGGTAAGCGATGTAATTTTCTCGCATTAGGAACAACGCGCGGATCAGCGCTATAAATACCGTCAACATCGGTCCATAAAGTGACATTATGAGCACCCACTAACGACGCGATAATAGTTGCCGAATAATCACTACCATTACGGCCTAGCGTACAAGTTTTACCGCGACTATCACGACTAATATACCCTGTAATTACGGCTAACTTGCCAAACTGTAGTCGCGTTTTAAATTGTGCACTACTCAAGGCATGATCAACCGCACAATTTTGTTCGTTGTCTATCACGAGAAAATCACGGGCATCAACCGAGTTACTTGGGCAAATTTTTTCATTTAATAACGCTGATAATAAACGTGCAGACCACAATTCACCGTAAGCTAAAATATCATTTCTGTGCTGAATGATATCATTCGACAGCCAAGTTCTTAACTGAACTATATCGGTAGATAATAGTTGGGTAAGCTGCTTGGAACTTTTTTCATTTAATAAGGCATTGATAAGTAACAGTTGTTGTTGCTCTAACTCGCTCAACGCTGCTGTCAGGTCAGCACTGTCTGTGTGCGCTAATATGGCAAACAAACTATCGGTGGTTTTACCGTTAGCAGACACAACAACGATGTCATTGAGTTGGCAATTTTGTCGGATAATATCAACAACGCGCTCTATGCACTGCGCATTAGCTAAAGAGCTACCACCAAACTTATGAACGTTAACAGCATGTTTAGCTAATTTATTTTGAGGTCTTTGTGATTCTGTCATTTATTCTTCTACAAAATTATTATTTATTAACGCGTTTGGCTTTGTGCTAAGCCATGCGCTAAATCGCCCAAAATGTCATTAATATCTTCGATACCAACGGAAATTCTTACTAAAGAGTCGGTAATGCCAGCAGCTAGTCTTGCGCTTTCGGCCATACCGGCATGAGTCATTGTTGGCGGATGACAAATTAAACTTTCAACACCACCTAATGATTGCGCTAAAGTGAACAATTTGAGATTAGCGAATAATTTTTTCACCGACTCAACACCACCTTTAACATCAAAACTTAGCATAGCGCCAAAGCCTGCTTGCTGTTTCTTAGCAATTTCGTGTCCTGGATGATCTGTAAAGCCTGGATAATAAACTGACTCTATCGCAGGATGATTTTTTAGAAATTCAGCAACTTGCTCAGCATTTTCTTGATGCTGCTTTATGCGAATTGGTAAAGTTTTTAGGCCGCGTACAGCAAGAAAACTATCAAATGCACTGCCAGTAATACCAATACAATTTGCCCACCAAGCTAACTCATCACCTAAAGCCTGTTCTTTAGCCACTAAAACACCGCCAACAACATCACTGTGCCCGTTGATATACTTAGTAGTAGAGTGAAAAACAATATCTGCACCCAATGTTAATGGTTGTTGTAAAGCAGGAGATAAAAAAGTGTTGTCGACAGCAACTAAAGCACCTACTTCGTGACTAGCCTTAGCTACTTCTTCAATATCAACTAAACGTAATAGTGGATTACTTGGGCTTTCAATTAGTACTAATTTAGGTTTTTGTGCTAATGCTTCTGCTAACGCCTGTTGGTTATTTTGATCAACAACAATTAACTTAAATTGACCACGTTTTGCTAAATGGGTAAATAGTCGAAAGCTTCCTCCGTAACAGTCATGAGGAATAACAACAAGATCATCAACAGATAGCAGCTGACAAATTAATAATACTGACGACATGCCAGTACTTGTCGCAATACCCACTTTACCTTGCTCTAATGTAGCGATAGCTCGAGCGAAGGTTGCTCGGGTTGGGTTACCAGTGCGAGAATAATCAAATTCACGTTTTTCATTAAAGCTTTTTAATGAATAAGTGCTAGATAAGTGAATAGGGGCAACAACAGCACCATGTTGTTTATCGGTATTAATACCCGCCTGCACTGCCGAAGTAGTAATGTTTTTAATTTTAGTATTCGACATTTTTATTCCTTATTTTCATTAACTAACACCATAAACTTATATACTTAATGTTTTGGATGTTTGGACGTCTATAACTCTAAACGTTTTGACTATTTAGGTCAAGAATTTTTAGACATCTAAACTTCTACTTGACTGGATTTCTGCAACCAGTAGAATTGCATGATTAAGAAGAAATAAGTATATGCTTCTATCTTTCAATTAAGCTTAATCAAGTTTTCATTAAGTGTTAATTAAATAATACCGTTAAATGCGTTTTTATAGTCATATAAAAATAATAATTAACCATTTACATTAATAGCTACAGAGGAATTTACATGGCTGAGTGGAATGACGAATATATTAATCCCTATGCCGAACATGGTAAAAAGAGTGAGCAAGTAAAAAAAATTACAGTCTCAATTCCTTTGCGTGTCTTAAAAGTATTAACTGATGAGCGAACTAGACGCCAAGTAAATAATTTACGCCATGCGACTAATAGCGAATTATTGTGCGAAGCATTCTTACATGCTTTTACTGGGCAGCCTCTACCTGATGATGAAGATCTCGCTAAAGATAATGAGGAAAAGTTACCCGCTAGTGTTCGTCGTATTTTAGAAGAAAAAGGAATTACCGACTTTAGTGCTTACGAAATAGATGATGACGAATCAATCTAAGTTCGATTGAGTAAATAACTAATCTAAAATAAAAAAAGTAGCAACCTCGATAGAGTTTGCTACTTTTTTTTGTGCTTCATTTTTTGTGCTTCATATAAGAGTAGCCAATATAGCTACAAAATTCGCAACAAGATAAGTTACCCGTGGTATGGCTTACTTAAACGATGCACCGACTCAATAAAGTGTCCTGCATGATCTGGATTCACATCAGGGTGAATACCATGGCCTAAGTTAAATACATGACCGGTACCGCCTTCACCAAAGCCTGCTAATATTTTAGATACTTCCTGTTCAATACGCGGTAATGGTGCATACAACATAGAAGGGTCCATATTGCCTTGTAAAGCAACTTTATCACCAACACGTGCTTTTGCTTTTTCTATATCAATAGTCCAATCAAGTCCTACCGCATCACAACCTGTCGCAGCGATATCTTCTAACCACATACCACCATTTTTAGTAAACAAAGTTACCGGCACTTGACGGCCATCATTATAACGCGTTAAACCGTCAACGATTTTATGCATATATTGTAATGAAAATTCTTTGTAATCACGTGGTGACAATACGCCACCCCATGTATCAAACACCATTACTGATTGTGCGCCAGCAGCAATTTGTGCATTCAAATATGAAATAACAGAGTCGGCTAACTTATCAAGTAATAAATGCAGTGTTTGTGGTTCAGAAAACATCATTTTTTTGATTTTAGTAAAAGCTTTTGAGCTACCACCTTCAATCATGTAAGTTGCCAACGTCCAAGGGCTGCCAGAAAAACCAATTAACGGCACGCTACCATTTAGTTCTTTTTTAATAGTACGAACGGCATTCATTACGTATTGTAATTCACCTTCAGGATCAGGTACGCCGATTTTTTCAACATCAGCTTTACAAGTAATAGGACGTTCAAACTTAGGTCCTTCGCCTGTTTCGAAATATAGGCCCAAACCCATGGCGTCAGGAATTGTTAATATGTCGCTGAATAAAATAGCTGCATCAAGTGGAAAGCGACGCAACGGCTGAATAGTAACTTCACAAGCTAAGTCAGCATCGCGACAAACTGACATAAAATCGCCAGCATCTTTACGTACTGCTCGGTATTCAGGTAAATAACGTCCTGCTTGTCTCATCATCCAAACAGGTGTGTAATCTACTGGCTGCTTTAAAAGCGCACGTAAATAATTATCATTTTTTAATTCAGTCACCAATAAACCCTCTAATTTATTCATTGTTTACTTACTTGAACTCCCCAAAATAGGAATAACAAGTAAATTATGCGCGTATTCTAGCACTCGTGGTATTTTGAATCTATGCGACAAATCAATTCATTTACGCTTAACATTCATCCCATGAAAAATATTTCAATTTAGTTACATTTCGCTAGACATTATTAATATGAATAACAATCAATCACTTAATCACTAAAAAGCATTAGTTATGCTTTATACGAAATTTATCGTCGAGTTTATGCTCTATTAAAGTTGTTGCAGTGATGAAAATGCTTTGCTATAAAATACCTGCGCAAACAAAGAAGCACTGATTAATAATAAAAATACTTCTGAGCATAATTAATAAGAAGCTTGATTAACAAGACCATAATGCGAGCATTTCAAGCCTTTCTCTTCGAGAAAGGCTTTTTTATTTGTGCTATAAAATGTATAGCTGAAAATTTATAGTTCAAATAATTATTCATTATTCCTTTCAATAGTATAAAATCGCCTTCATAGCACTTTCCTTTAATTTACGAAACTAGAGAAGAATAATGAATAGCCCACAACGTGATATAACTTTAAGATTTTTAGCTGAACCACAAGATGTAAATTTTGGTGGTAAAGTCCATGGTGGTGCGGTAATGAAGTGGATAGATTTAGCGGCT
Source organism: Colwellia sp. 5_MG-2023 (assembly GCF_030547795.1). Lineage (NCBI taxonomy): Bacteria > Pseudomonadati > Pseudomonadota > Gammaproteobacteria > Alteromonadales > Colwelliaceae > Colwellia > Colwellia sp. 5_MG-2023. The sequence goes on from NZ_JAUOPW010000011.1 coordinate 109,043, forward strand.
TATGCTTGTGCAGCAGGTTGGAGTGGTCGTTATTGTGTTACTGCTTATGCCGGTGGCATCCGTTTTATTTCACCAATTCATGTGGGTAGCTTGGTAGAAGTAGAAGCTAAAGTTATATACACAGGTAATTCATCTATGCATATTGCCTTAGAGGTAAATGCCTGTGATCCTAAATCGTTAAACCGACACTTAACGACCAATTGTATTGTTATTATGGTTGCCGTTGATCAAAATGGACAATCTGAAACTGTACCACAGTGGATTCCGAAAACAGAAGAAGATAAAAAACAGCATAGTACTGCAATAAAATTAATGGATATGCGCAAACAGATTGGCAGTGAAATGCAAATTTTCGCTCAGTAACTAGCTCAGTAATAAGCAAATTTAATGATGGCCAAATATATTGCGTTCACTATAGTTATTCTCGCTATTTTATTTAGCAAGCCAAGCTTTGCTTTAGGTAAACTTGGCCATCAACTTGTTTGCCAATTAGCATTTGAACATTTGCCAAAAACACAACAAAACAAAATAGCCGGCTTACTCAAGACTATTCCTGCTAAACATAAAAAACTTATTAATAATTTTAATCAGCAAAAAGCGAATAGCGCCATAACTTTTGCTAATGCTTGTACTTGGGCTGATACAATTAGACATTTAAAAAAGTTTAAAGCTTATAGTTCCTGGCATTATATGAATGTCCCTCGTTCACAAAATAAAGTTAATACAGATGAATGTCAGCAAAATTGCTTGCCTCAAGCAATTTTACAACACCAACAAGCCTTAGCACATACTCAAAGCCCTTATACATGGCAGCAAGCACAAACTTTATTGTTTTTAGGGCATTGGTTAGGTGATATACATCAACCTTTACATATTAGTTTCAAGGATGATTTAGGCGGTAACAAAATCGCCTTTGCTGATACTGATGCTAAATGCAATAACCTGCATAGTTATTGGGATCATTGTATTTTATATAAAGGAAAAGAAACTAGAACAAAGTGGCTGTCCTCATTAAGGAGCCAATGGAACAAAAGCCCTCAACCAAATTGGCAAAAGGAACAAGTTTGGCAATGGGCTAACGAATCTTTTCAAATAACGACAAAGTCGACTTTTAACTATTGCCACAAAGATAACCAGAGCGTATGTCGAAAGCCTCAAGGTAAAATAACCTTATCGCCTGATTACCTAAGCCAATATCAGCCAATTATGGAGCAAAGAATACTACAAGCCGCACAGCGCTTAACAAACGTATTGGCGGCTTCATTATAGTTGCTCTTTTCTTTGTTTATTGAGGCTTGTTCTTTTCTTCAATCCATTGAGACATATACTTAGTGCTTTTATGATGGTGATGGTTAAGCATACTACCAATAAAATTACGTTGTCGGTGTTGTTCTAAATTCTGTAGCAAGTTTGTTAAGCAAGCTGAAAGTGTTGAGAAATGCTGTTCTTGGTCAAATAACAATTGTGCATTCTGTTTGCCTAATTCACTCGCGCATTGCCAAGTGTCTGCTTCTTGATAAAGCTTTACTGCTGCATCAGCAATACTTTGTGCATCGTTTGCAACCGCTCCTGCCCAAGGTAACTGAGTTTCCATCCCTTCAATACCAATATTGGTGGTAACTGAAGGCGTTGAACACAACATTGCTTCTGCTAACTTACCTTTTATACCAGCACCAAAACGCAAAGGCGCTAAACAGACCTTCGCTGATTGCATGGATTTTATCGCGTCATCAACCCAACCTTTAACCAAAAAACCTGTTTTTACATCATGTAAATCGGTCGCTTTAGGAGGTGGGTAAGCGCCACATATATGAAGCTCCGCCTTAGGTAGCTGTTTGCGAATTAATGGCCATATTTGTTGTTTTAACCAAAGTACTGAGTCCCAATTCGGTGGATGACGAAAGTTTCCAATAGAAATAAAAGCTTGTCGTTGTTCGTAACTTGGGTTGTTCAGCATAAATTGCTCATCACTAAAAACAAAAGGTACGTAGTGCAATAAACTCTTATCTACCTTGAATAAATCCCCTAACAATTCAATTTCTTTCGGTGAAATCATTAAGGTAACATCGCAACGAAAAATAGCCGCAACTTCTCGCTTAGCTAAATCAGATGTTAATAAGTCAGTGTCTGTCATCTCGCTATTTTTTTTATGCGCATCGTGTCTTGCATGGCGTAAACAAAAAAGATCTTCTGTGTCTAAAACTCTTAAGGCCTGCGGACATTGTTCGATAACACGCCAGCCAAACTGCTCTTCCATCATAAAGCGGTCGAACATCACAACGTCAGGCGCAAGTGAGCCAATGAAATCATCAAAACTCGCACAGTTAAGCTTAATATCAACACACTCAACATTAAGTGCCATGAGATCAACCATATGATCGGTACGTTGCGCAGGGCTAGCAAATACGACTTGATAGCCTTGCTGCTGAAAAAAGAAGATAAGTTGCAGCATACGACTACCTGCCGCAGAAGAATTTGGCTCAGGCCAAACATAACCAATAATAAGAAGTGTGTTCATGTAAATCTAGGCGCTTTAAATAAAAAGGAGTATACACGCAGTTTAACATTGATGGCAGCTTGATATTATCTTCCTTCGAACATAAAAAAAGCCACTGATCGTTAATTAATGATCGGTGGCTTTTCATTCAATAGTAGTTATGCTGGTTACTGCTAACTTAAGCTAAGCCTGTAACCATGAAACTAACATTTATTTTCTATTTATCAGCAGGTGCTGTGCCTACTTGTGGTGCTGGCTCACTTTTTTGAATTTCTAACAATTCAATTTCAAACTCTAATACTGAGTTACCTGGAATGCGTGGTGGATTACCATTCGGGCCGTAAGCTAAATCAGAAGGAATAGTAAATTTGAATTTAGAACCAACTGACATTAATTGTACGCCTTCAGTCCAGCCTCTAATAACACGATTCAGTGGGAATACAGCAGGCTCACCACGGTCATAAGAACTATCAAATGTTTCACCATTTAAGAAAGTACCTTTGTAATGTACTTTAACAGTATCAGTAGCAGCAGGCTTATCACCTTCACCTTCAACTAATACAACATATTGAATACCTGACTCGGTTACCATTACGCCTTCTTTCTTAGCATTATCTTCTAAGAATTTTTGACCAGTCGCTAAACTTGCCTCAGCTTCTTGAACCGCAATTTCTTGCTGCTTAGCTTTCATTGTTTCATCTAGCTTAGTCAATAATGTTGTAATTTCTTCTTGTTCCATTACTGATTTATCATTAATGCTATCAACAAAACCTCTTACGATTAATTCTTTCTCTAAAGCTAAACCTAATCTTTCATGCTCTTCTAGATTACGTTGCATATACATGCCGATTGACGCACCTAAACCGTAGGCTTGTTTTTGAACTTCTGCTTCTAATACAGGTGCTTTAGCTTCTTCTTTAGCGCCTTCTTGACAACCAGCTACAGCTAATAATGCAACAGCAACTAAAGTGGGTTTAAAAAATTTCATTTATTTCTCCGTAAAAACATCACAATTGGAGAATCCCCCAATCCATCTATTGTCTTTTGTTTACACCATCTATTGAAGAATTAAATCCAAGATAAGGTTAAACAATTTTAAAAAACGCCTTATACTAACGAGAAATGCGCCAATAAAAAAGTATTAATATGTTGCTTAACTTTTCAAAAAATATAAAACATCGCTTAACGACGATAAAAGTACTGGCTGCATGCTCACTTTCTCTTCTATTTATGCAGGGCTGTACACCTTCTGTGGATAAGCCGATAGCTCGATACCTACATGCTGTTGAGGGAAGTTATGCGGCAGATATTTCTAATGACGGCAAATGGAGTGTAACCTCTTCAATTTATCATGGAATTAGTGTTTGGGATTTAGAAAAAAATGCCCTCACCTACCAATGGGCTCAACAACAGGACAGTAGTGACAATTTAGTCCTGACCATTGATATTAGTGATAATAATAGCCATGCATTAACTGCAAGCAGAGAAAATTTTGCTCTGTGGAATATCAAAACAGGCAAGTCTGAAGGGTATTGGAAAGTAAGAGAATCTACTATTCGTGATATCAGCATTAGTAATAATGGTGATTATTTACTTATAGGTAAAGGCAATGGCACGGTTCTTCATGTTACTGTTGATACTGGCAGACGATTAGAATTTTTAGGCCATAAAGAAAAAATAAATTCTGTAGATATGACACCTAACGGAAGAATAGCCATGTCTGGCGGTAATGATTTTACGGCTTACATTTGGGATACTGTATCAGGACAAGTTATTTATCAATTTAACCATACATCGCGAGTATCGAAAGTAGCATTAGATCCACAAGGTCGTTTTGCTTTTTCTGCCGACAGTATGAAGTCAGCCCATATTTGGGATTTAAAAACAGGTAAATTGATATCAACACTCAAAGGCACTAAACGCCAAGAAGTATTTAGCTCTATACAATTTTCTCCTGACGGAAAAACCTTAGTAACGGGCGCAGCCAGCAGTAAGGTGAGCGTTTGGAATGTTGACACCGGAGAACGCACTGCTTCGTGGCACGTTACGCCAAAAGAAGCAAAAATACCGACAGGAGCAGTTGTTTATAGCCTGGCATTTAGCGATAATAACACCTTATTAACCGAAAGCTCTTCAGGATATGCTGAGCTTTGGCAACTCCCTAAAGAAAGCAATTAAATGACAGCTAACAAATCAGAAGAAAATGCTATCCAAATTCTTGAAGAACGTATCAATGCGCTTGAAACTCGAAACCTTTTTCAAGACGATGTTATTGAACAACTAAGCGCCGAATTAACCGCTCATCAAACACAAATTTCTGAGCTAAGAGAGCAAATTCAATTAGTTGCTAATAGACTAAAAGATTCAGGTGCACTAAATTCAGGTAAAGAAGAAATAGAGCCACCTCCTCCGCATTATTAAAAAATAATGCTAATGCACTGCATAATATCTGATAAGAGACTAAGATAGAGTATAGATAGAGAGTAATAGAGTAGGACACCCATGGAGATAGAGTAGGAGACACCCATGGAGATAGAGTAGGACACCCATACTTTAGAAGATAGGAGCATAGAGTAGGACACCCATAGAGATAGAGTAGTAGATAGAGTAGGACACCCATACTTTATACTTTCTTGAATAAATAAGAATTCCTGACTATGTTTATAAAGTAAACACGTAAGGAGTTTGATTATGACACAATCTCGCCGTCAGCAAGTTTCATTACAAGACACCCGTTACTATCACCTAATCTCTCGTTGTGTGCGCCGCGCTTACCTGTGTGGTGAGGATGCTTATAGCAAACAAAGCTTTGAACATCGTCGCCAATGGATGGTCGATAGAATTCGTTTCTTAACCAATATATTTGCCATTGATGTGGCCGCTTATGCTGTGATGTCGAACCATTACCATCTTGTGGTCTATGTGGATGAAGAAGCCGCTTTAGGTTGGAGTAACAAAGACGTCTGTCAACGTTGGTTAGCCCTTTATAATAATCATCCGCTAGTTGAGCGTTGGCAACAAGGTACTAACAGTGGCGAAGCTGAAACTGAAGC